>NZ_JBVHLF010000040.1:0-64977 GCF_055559155.1 Kitasatospora sp. NPDC024654 | reverse complement strand
GGGACCACGAGGGGGGGAAGAACCCCCCCCACACCAAGAAAAACCCCCCCCCCCCCCCCCCCCCCCCCCCCCCCCCCCCCCGCGGCGTTCACACCGCCGTAGTGGCCTTGGGAACGGTGCCCTGCAGCTCGTCCCAAGGCGCTGCCAGCGAGGAAATTGCCGACGGCTGCGCGATGCTGGGTTATCCCATCGCCCGCAGCATCATGCCGCCGAGCGGGCCCTGCTGAACGTCCTGCGCGGCACTGCAACAGTCCGATCGCCGGGTTCGCCCGGTCCTTCGAGGACGGGCACCTGGGCCTTCGCGCGATGGTCTTCTCCCCGGACGGCACGACCGTGCTTGAGGCGCGTCAGTCGGCCGGCCAGCTCAGCCCGGACGCCCTCGGCATGTGTGTGGCCGCCGCCTTGATCCGCGACGGCGCCCGCAACCTGATCGGCTCCATCGCGCACTGAACCGCCGAGTCGGCGACGGTGCCCGTTGACCGGTGCCGCTGGGAAGCACCTGGCCAACGGGCCCTTCCTTCGAGCCCCCCGCCGGCTTGGAGCAGGCCACCTGTTGTCGGGGTACGAGCTCGCGCTCGCGTGCTCGGCCACATACGGGTGAACGTGCTCGTTCCTTGAGGTACTGAATGCCATGCTCAGGCTGCCTGGGACCCCTTGAAGCGTGCTCACACCCGTGCCGGCCGTGCAGCAGCAGGAAGCGCTCGTCACCGCGGCGCCGCCGACCGGCTGGGACCGGGCCGCCTACCGCGCCTGCCGCGACGCCGAGACGATCGCGGCCCTCGGCGAGCAGGTCAGCGAGCCTGCGTTCCGCGGGGGGACAGTCGCGATGACACGGCGATCTGGAGATCGCGGTGCCCGCAGCGGGGTTCCCGGAGATCCGGAGCCGCTTCCCCGAGTGCGTGTTTGACGCGGTGGGTTCTGGGCGGGTCTGGGCAGCGGCGGAAGCCGAGGCGCTGGCGGCCACGCGCCAGACCTGGCTGCGGGATCCGACGAGCGGTCAGTTCTTGTTCGACGTCTTCCGCGAACCGCACGAGGGCCGGACGTGGAGCGCCTCCACCACCGGCTTCCGACTGGCCTGACCCAGTGCCCCAGCGGCACGCCCTTGCCTGGCATGTTCGCGCCCGAAAGATGGCAGGTCAAAGCCCTGTTCACGGTGATCGGGCGGGTCTAGCATTCCCGACACGGCAGCCCCCACCATCCCCCCAAGTCGGGCTGCTGAACAGAGCGGCCGCGCCTGCGCCTGTGCGCGGCCGAACCTCCTCCGGCCGGGACCCGGGGCATCCCCCCGCCCCCGCGGTCCCGGTCGGCTGCGTGCCGACGCCGACCACACCGGCTGTCCCCGCTACGCTGCACCTGGCGTCCGCCGGACCCGAGAGGCACGCTCTGGGCCATCACCGGCGGGCGCCTGCGAGGTGGAAGCCCGGATCGACAAGCCGCCCGGCGCATGGGTCTACGCCTTCGCGGTCGAGCAGCCGGGGCCGGCTGGCGTCCCCGGCGTGGACGAGGACAGTGTGCTGGTGCGCGGGATGGACAGCAGCAGGCTCAGTCCGGCGCTGTCGGGTCGGGCGCCGGTCAGCTGCGCGTTGGCGGGCAGCTGACCGGGCAGGGCGATGGTGTGGGGCTGGAGATCTGCTCCCAGGCTGGAGCCGCCCGGCATCAGTCCCAGCGCCGAGACGGGGATCGTCCGGCTGAAGACGACGACGTCGGTCGGGGTGACGACGAGGCTGTTCGCGGTGGTGGTGATGCTGGTCTGGACGGTGACCGGCAGGCGCATGCGGCCCATGTTCCCGGTCAGTGTGAGGCCGGTTCCATCGGTGCCGACGGTCATGCCGGCGGCGGGCCCGAGACGTTGCTGGAGTGCGCTGTAGGGGACGGTGGCGGTGGCGGTTCCGCCGTCGGTGGAGCCGTGCGTGGTGACGTTGTGCAAGACCGCGTCGATGTTCATGGTGGCCCCGGCGTGCTGGACACCGTCCGCGGTGACGTGGACGGTGCCGAGGTCGCCGCCGAGTACCTGGAAGCCCGCGAAGGTGTCGGTGAGTTCTGCGGTGACCGGGCCGGTCGGGTGCAGCCTGCAGGTGGCGGCATGGACGACGCGCTGCTGGGCGGTGTTCGCGAGCGCGACGTCGGCGGCGCCCGCGACGATGAGCGCGGTGGTGGCGAGGCCCGCGGTGATGGTCCAGGGTGTGCGGCGAAGTCTCATGGCGCGGCGGTTCCGTTCCGGTGCGGGGCGTCAAGGTTTGGGTCGGGGTTCACGGGGAGATCCGGTACTGCCGCCGGTTTGAGCGCCGGGGATTTGATCTCGTCTGGGCAGGGCTCCCGTCAGGACCGGTCCCACACGATCGTGAGCCCGCGGCCTTGCGCGCGCCCCGCCCGGGCGACCGGCTCGCGCGTGGAGGGGTCCATCGGGTTCCTGCCGATCGCCGCTCGTGATGCCTGGTCCGGTGCTACGACCGCGACCTCGGCGCCGCCTGCCCGCAGCTCCTCGACGGCCTGATCCAGCGGCTTCTCACTCGGCCACAGCTCTTCCCTCCCCGGGGCGATCACCAGGACCCGTGACGCGCCGGCGGCGTAGTCGGCGTTCGCCATGGAGCGGACACAGCCGTCGATGTACCGGTGCCCGTCGATCGTCGCGGGCGGCCACATGCCCGGAAGGGCGGAGCTCGCCGCGACGGCGTCGATCAGGCTGACGCCCGACGTGGTGTCGAACACCTGCGGCTCGCCGCTCTCGGCATCCACCGCGACGATCTTCAAGGCGCGGGTGGGCCACTCGTGCGACGGGATCCGGGACTCGAGCACCGCGCGTCGCAGCGGCTCGGGCACGGTCGCGGCCTCGAGCGCGAACCTGCCCACCGCACGCCGCATCTCGCACAGGGAGTCGGCACTGTGACACAGGGCGGCCATCCGCGCACCGACGCTCCTCAGGTCCGCACCGGCCCCCACCTTGGGGGACTGCTCCTTGGGGTCGACCTGCCGGGCGTACAGCTCCTCCAGGCTCAGTCCGTGTGCCAACAGCGCCCCGACGATCGCGCCCGCGGACGTCCCCACGGTCACGTCAGCCCCGGTGACGTCCTGGCCCGCATCGGCCAGTCCCGTCAGGAGCCCGGTGATCCAGGCGACGCCCGCGGTGCCGCCGCCTCCCAGTACCAACGCCTCAGTCATGTCCGTCCTCATCCTCGGTGAAGTCTTCATCTGGTCTCCAGTTCAGTGCCGCCGGCCCGCGGGTGGCAGCGTGGCGCCGGCCACCGGCCCCGGGCAGTTGGCGGCGTGCGCCAGGAGCGGGCGTATCGTGCGCGCGGCACGGTGGGATTTGGGGGGTCGTCCGGGCCGTGGTCAGGCCGCTGCCGAGGACGGCGCTCTTTGGGCGGTGGCCGGCGTGACCAGCAGCCGAGGGTGGATCTTGGGGCCCAGGACGGCCGCCGCGATGGCCAGTGCCGCCGCGACCACCACGGTCGCGTTGTGCGTGTAGTGGTCGAGCAGCGTCTGAGCGAGGAGCGCGGCGGCGATGAGGGTGAGTTTCGCGCTGATCAACCGGGGTGGCGACACGACGGGTCCGGTCGACGGATGCACCCCGCCGGCGCGCGTTCGGTGGGCCGCACGGATCTGCAGCGGAATCGACGACAGGACGAGGAGCAGGCGAACACCCAGAAGGGTGAGGGACCCGCCGGCGTGGGGGTCCAGCAGCCGGCCGAGGAGGTAGGCGCCGCAGAGCGAGGCCGAGACGATGGCGATCCTGACGGTGATCAGCCGGGCGATGGCCCACCGGGGCTGCGCGGACTCGTACACCGCCCGGGTGAGACGGCGATCGGACAGCAGGAGCAGCGGCGGGACGATCAGCAGGATCACGACACTGCGCAGGGCGTGTGCCCACACCGGCTCGTTGCTCTCTCCCATCCAGGTGAGGGCCAGGATGACGCCGACGACGGCGTAGCGGATCCGCAGGATCCGAGCCGCACTGGGCGGGAGCGGGCTGTCCGCGCGGGGGGTGTGTCGGGCCGGGTTCATGAGGGACGCCTCCTCCGTGGGCGATGAGAACGATCGATGGACCCGGCGGTGGGCATCGCTGCGCGGGCGGGCCGAGGGCCGCGCGGGATGCGGCTAGACGCCACCGGCCAGGACCGCGCACGAGGTGCCCCTCAGCATCTGACCGGCGTGCCGTGCGGGCCGTCCGCGGTGACGGCCGCCAAGGTGGTCGCGATGGTCAGTCGCCGCTGACGGGCGCGGGCGTGCTGCCGGCGAGAATGCCGCTGAAGAGCCATGTCAGGGCTTGGCCGAAGAGGTCTTCGGACACGCTTGAGGGGTTGACGCGCCGCTGGCGCACCAGGCCCTGGAACAACGCCATCACCACCGTGGCCACGGCTTCGGCGGAGAGCTCGGCGGGTGCGCCCCGCCGGGCCAGAGAAGCGCCGATCAAGCGTTCCAACGCCTGGCGGGGTTCGCTCATCTTGGCCGCCATGGTGTCCATCACCTGAGGGTTGCGGATCGCATACAGCCAGAACTCGGCCTGCAGCGGGGCGAAGTCGATGTCCTTGTCGGCGACGTCGATCAGCAGGCGCCCCAGGGTGGCGAGCGCTTCTCCGGTGCCCACGTCGGGGCCGTCCAGGGCGTGGGCGGCCTCGGTGATGCGGTCGGAGGCGCGATGCGACATCAGTTCGAGGAACAGGGCTTCCTTGCCGTCGAAGTTGGAGTACAGGGCGCCGGTGGAGAAGCCCGCCGCCTCGGCGATCTCCTCCACCGAGGCGCCGGCGAACCCCTTGCGGGCGAAGACCCGCGCCGCCGCGTCCAGTAGCAGCTCCCGGGTGCGGGCCTTGGCCTGTGCACGGGTCAACCGCTGCCGTACTGGTTCATCGCGTTCGGTATCCATGTCAATGAAGTAATTCAGATAGCGACCCATATGTCAAATGTCCGGATAGCGTGTACGCTCTCGATAGAGGTCACTATCTGAATGGTGATCATGATGGCAGGTGGTGGTTTGCCGCCAGTCCGCAGGGTATGCGCGGGCCGGCACCGTGCCCGCGCCGACGCGGGGCTCGCACTGAACAGCGAGGAAAGAGGAAAGAGATGATCACGCAGTCCCCGCCGCAGGCGCTGCGGCTCGTGGTGGACCTGAACCGGTGCCAGAGCTACGGACAGTGCGTCTACGCCGCGCCGAGCGTCTTCCGGTTCCATGGCGAGGAGTCGGTGGAGTACGACTACGCGCCCGACCCCAGCACGCGCCGCGAGGTCGAACGGGCCGCCGCGGCGTGCCCCGTCCAGGCGATCACGCTGAGCGGCGCCACCGAGCCCTCGCCCCTGTCCCCGGGGCGAACCCGGTGACCGCCGCGGGCGCGGCACGCCAGGGGAGCACCGGTCGCATCGTTGTGGTCGGCGCCTCGCTGGCCGGACTGCGGGCAGCCGAGGCGCTGCGGGACGAGGGATTCACCGGGGACCTCACCCTGATCGGCGACGAGCCGCACGAGCCCTACGACCGGCCGCCGCTGTCGAAGGCGGTGCTGTCCGGTTGGCTGACCACGGACCACACGGTGCTGCCCCGGGCGCGCGACATCGACGCCCGGTGGCTGCTGGGCGTCGCCGCCACCGGGCTGGACGTGCCCGGCCACCAGGTGATGCTGGCCGACGGGAGGCGGGTGGACTTCGACCGGCTGCTGATCGCCACCGGCACCCGCGCTCGCCCGTGGCCCGCACAGGCCGGCGGCGGCCTGCTCGGTGTGCACACGCTGCGCAGCCGCGACGACGCCGACCGGCTGCGCGCGGCCCTGCTCGCCGCACCGCGCCGCGTGCTGGTCATCGGCGCCGGCTTCACCGGCGGCGAGGTCGCCTCGGCCTGCCGGGATCTGGGCCTGGCCGTGACGGTGACCCAACGCGGCGCCACCCCCTTGGCGAGCGCGCTGGGCGGCGTGATCGGCCGCACCGCCGCCGGCTGGTACCGCGACGCCGGGGTCGACCTGCGGGCGAACATCACCGTCCACGCCCTGGAAGGCGACTCCCGCGGCCGGGTTGGACGGGCACACCTGTCCGACGGCAGCGTGCTGGAGGCCGAGGTGGTCGTGGTCGCCACCGGCGCGCTCGCGAACACCGAGTGGCTGGCAGGCTCCGCCCTGGCCGCCGACCACCGCGGGGTGAGGTGCGACGGCGCCTGCCGAGCGCTGGCCGCCGACGGGACCGCCGCCGAGGACGTCTTCGTCGCCGGTGACGTCGCCCGCTGGCCGCACCCGCTCTACCCCGCACAGCCCCTGCGTCTGGACCACTGGGACAACGCCGTCGCCCAGGCCCGCACCGCCGCCCACAACATGACTCACGGCCCCCTCGACCACCGCATCCACCAGCCCCTGCCCGCCTTCTGGTCCAACCAGTTCGGGGTCAACCTGAAGTCCGTGGGCCTGCCCGTCATCGCCGACCAGGTCGTCGTCACCCAGGGCTCACTCGACCAGCGCCGCTTCGTCGCCGCCTACGGGCACCGGGGCCGCCTCGTCGCCGCCGTCGCCGTGGACTCCCCCCGCGTGCTGGACGGATACGCCGCCCTCATCGAAGCCAGAGCACCGTTTCCACCGGTGCTCAACGCACCCGACGGCCCGGCACACCTCGACCCCGTCGACGCCGAGATCCCCCAACCGGCCCGCCGCGAACCGAAGACCGCCCCCGACCACGGCCCGCACCTCCCCTCACCCACCGCACCGGCCCTGACCGCACACCAATAAAAGGGGACACGCCCATGACCACCACGACGCCACCCTCGGCCACCGACCTGTTCACCCACGCCCTCCAGCCCGGCAACCGCGCCAACCCCTACCCCTACTTCGCGCAGCTGCGCCGGCAGCCGGTCACGCGCATGGACGACGAGACCTGGCTGGTCAGCGGCCACCGCGAGATCACGCAGCTCCTGCGCGACCCGCGCATCAGCGCCGACCGGCTCAACTCGAACGCCCCAAAGGGAGCCCCGAAGAGCCTGCTGCTCCTGGACCCGCCCCGCCACGACCAGCTCCGCCGCCTGGTCACCGAGGAATTCATCCCGCGGATCACCGGCATGCGCGACCACATCCACGACCTGGTCACCGACCTGCTCGACGCGCACACCAGCCAACAGCCGGGACAGCTCGACGTGGTCACCGACCTGGCCTACCCCCTGCCGGTCACCGTGATCTGCGAACTGCTCGGTGTACCCCGCCAGGACGAGCCCGTCTTCGGCAGCCTCGCCCGCCGACTCACCCGAGGACTCGACCCCGTCGACACCCAGACCGAGGAGGAACTCCACGAACTCCAGCAGGCCCGGGGTGAACTGATCCAGTACCTCGAAGGTCTCATCGAGCAGCGCCGCACCACCCCCGGCGACGACCTGCTGTCCGGCCTGCTGTTCAGCCAGGACCCGTCGGGTGGCATGGGGCCGATCGACCTGCGCGTCACCCTCGGCCTCCTCCTCATCGCCGGCCACGAAACCACCGTCAACCTCATCGCCAACGGCACACTCGCCCTCCTGCGCAACCCCGACGCCCTCGCCCGGCTGCGCACCGACCCCGACCTGGCCACCCCACTCGTGGAGGAGGTTCTGCGCTACGACCCACCTGTGCAGATGTCCGGACGCAGCACCCTGGCCGACATCGACATCGCGGGCACCACCATCCCCAAGGGCGCCAGGATCCGCCTCATGCTCGCCGCCGGCAACCGCGACGCCCACCGCTTCCCCGACCCCGACCGCTTCATCCCCGACCGCCCCGACAACGCCCACCTCGGCTTCGGCGGCGGCCTCCACTACTGCATCGGCGCCACCCTCGCCCGCGCCGAAGCACAGATCGCCCTGACCGCCCTCGCCCGCCGACTCGAATCACCCCGCCCGGTCACCGACCCCCCGCCGTACCGCGAGAACGCCGTACTGCGCGGCCCGGAACACCTCCTCGTCTCCTTCAACCGCCTCACCCCCGACCCACGAACCGCCTGAACACCCACGGCGATCAGGCGGCCACTGCGGAAGGACTGACCGGGGCCGCCGACGGCCGGGCGCCGGTCCCATCCTGGACATCGGTGATCACCCGCAGCCAGTCCGCCTCGACCTGCTGTGGGGACCAGTCACATCGGATCAACACACCCACCTTCACGGATCGCCAAGAAGGGGTCACCATGGCCGGTTGCTGCTCCCCCGCAAGGGCCGATGCCTCAGGCCCCGCTCGACCACACCCGAGCCCGCGCCCGGCACCGGCCCACAGCACGAGTGGGTGGTGCCCATCACCGGCGGCGAATTCGCGATGGGCGACGCGTTCGACGAGGGCTACCCCTCGGACGGAGAACTCCCGGTACACCGGGTGATCCTGTATCCGTACGCGATCAGCTCCACCACCCGTCACCAACGCTGCCCTTGCCGAGAACCTCATCCGGCCTGGTGGGAGGCAGGGTTCACAAGTGCCACCCTCGTCAGTCGGATAGGCGCTCTGGCGGAGCCGACGAGCTCCGCGACATGATGATCGACCGTGCTGCTACGACTGGCGTACCTGGGTGTGACGAACGCGTTCGCGTTGCTGCGGCTGCTGCCGATGAGCGACCGTGAGAAGGACGTGGCGATCCCGGCTCTTCGCCATCAGATCAGCGTTCTGGAGCGGCAGCTGAGCGGACAGCGGGTCCGCTTCGAAGCGAGCGACCGGGCATTCCCGGCCGCGCTGCCGCAGGGCCTGCCGACGCAGGTGCCGCGTCGGATGCGGTTGCTGGTGCGGCCCGACACCGTACCGCGCTGGCACCGCGACCTGGTCGCCCGCCGTCACACCGTCCGGTCCCGGCCCAAGCGCCCAGGCCGACCGCGCACCGTACGCTCCATCCGCGCCCTGGTCCTGCGCCTGGCCGCAGAGAATCCGGAGTGGGGATACCGGCGGCTGCACGGCGAGCTGCTCGTCCTCGGGGGTGAAGGTAGCCGCGTCCACGGTGTGGGAAATCCTGAAGGAGGCCGGTATACCACCGGCACCCGAGCGGACCTCCAGCACCTGGGCCGACTTCCTGCGCTCCCAAGCGGACGCACTCCTCGCCTGCGACTTCTTCGAGACGGTCACTTCGACCGGAACACGGCTGTACGTGTTCGCGGTGATCGAGCACGCCAACCGCCGGGTCCGGATCCTGGGCGCGACCGCGCATCCGACCGCGTCCTGGGTGGCGCAGGCGGCGAAGAACCTCGTCATGGACCTCGAGGACGCCGATTGCCGGGCCCGCTACATGATCCGGGACCGGGATGGGAAGTTCCCCGAACTGTTCGACGCCGTCCTCGCCGACGCGGGGATCCAGGTCGTGCTCAGCGGCGTCCGGATCCCCCGCATGAACTCCCTCATGGAGCGCTGGGTGCAGACCTGCCGCCGCGAGCTGCCGGACCGGACCCTGATCTGGAACGAGCGGCACCTACTCCACGCCCTACGGGAGTTCGAGAAGTTCTACAACTCCCACAGGCCGCACCAGGGGATCGCGAACGCCCGCCCCCTCCGCGCGCTTCCCCGGCCGATCGACAATCCGGAGCAAATCACCCACCTCGACATACGCCGAACCGACCGTCTCGGCGGCCTCCTCCATGAGTACCAACATGCAGCCTGAGCAGGCCGGATGACATTTTCGGCAGGCACAGGATCTTGGTGAGACCAGCGCCACCTGGAACAACGTCGTCCAGGAAGGCGTGGCCAAGACCGTCGTCTCCTTCGCCGCCCTGGACTGCATCCCCTGCCCGGTCAAGGAGCAGTGCACCAGCTCACGAAAGGGCCGTCGGCTCAACCTCTACCCCCGCGAACTCACCGAGGCCATCCACGCCGCCCGCACCGAGCAACAGGACGGCACCTGGCAACGCGACTACGCACTTCGCGCCGGCATCGAAGGGACTATCCGCCAGGCCACCCACACCACCGGACTACGCCGCGCCCGCTACCGCGGCCTGGCCAAGACTCACCTCGACCACACCACCAGCGCCGCCGCCCTCAATCTCATCCGCCCCCACGCCTGGTGGAACGGCCACCCCCTCGACCGCGCCAGCCACAGCAACCTCGTAAGACTCCAACTCGCGTTTGCTGCATGACAGTTGGAATTAACCACCAAGATCACGCAGGGTCGACGACTCAGCCGGCGAGTCCGATCGCGGCTGCGGCGCCGAAGAAGACCGTCGCACCGACCAGGAGCATGACGACGGGAACCACGCGGTAGCGCGCGGTGAATATCCGTACGGTTTTGGGGTCTTCGGAGGAGTAGACGAGCGGAACCCGGCTCCCGACGGGCAGTCCCAGGCCGCTCCCAGCCGCGCCCGGCTTGAACTCGGTGCGACGGCCGAGGCTGTCCGTGAACTCGATGACCGGCACCCGTATCGGCTCGGCCGGATCCGTCACCTCCTGCCGGATCACGGTGCCTTCGGTGCGCAGTCCGAACTGCCGCAAGTGCGAAAGCAGGCGGCGCTCCCGGACCGCGGCCCACAGGCACGCCGCTCCGGCGGCGGTGCAGAACGCGACGCCCACGGCCATTGCTGTTCCTGTCATGCCTGGCCCCTGTTGATTCGAAGGATGACGGACGAGATCGTGCGGGTGCGTCACACGTCGTGCCGGATCGCGTGGAGCCGTTCCTTCCTTGGGCTGCGCACGGTCGATGCCACTCCTCACGGACTACCACGTGGCACGCTTCTCCGCGGTTCCCGCTGATGTTCAGCACGGTCCGCCTCTGCCCTTCCACTGGCCACCCGCTCAGTCCGCTCGCACCGTCGCGATCCGCCCCTGGTGCGCGAAACCTCCGGGCCTCCCGGCATCGGTTGTCGGTTCAGCCGCAGTACCCCCACTGTGAGGCACCGACGAAGGGGCAGGGGGCGAAGACATTGGTCAGCGGTCCGTAGCCCTCGGTCTGGACCACGACGTGATCGGTCTGGGTGGTCGAGGTGCCGAGGGGCATGGTCCAGCTCCAGGTGTAGCCGTTGACGGCGGGTGGCACGTACGCCACCGGGGTCCACGACCACTGGCCGGCCTGGGTGCCGCTGTAGGACAGCAGCGTGTTGTTCTCCACCAGGTAGTGCGCGCAGACGTAGTCCAGGGTGTCGCAGTTGATGGACCAGCAGGGGGAGTTGTCGTTCAGGCCGTTCAGGATGAAGACCCGGTGGAAGGAGAACGGGACCAGGAAGTCCGCCGAGTAGGTGGCGGAGGTGGCCGAGGGTGAAAACCTGATGTTGGTGACGGGGTGGCCATCGGGCAGGCTCGTGGTCGTGACGGTGACGGAGTTGCTGGACGCGCGTTTGCCGGAGGCGTGAGTGCGGTTGATCGCGTCGGTCCACGCGCTGACGGCCGACGAGCCGGGCCCGTTCAGGACGTTCGCGACCGCGACGCCGACCTTGCTCGACGACGACCCGATCAGCCGGTTCCAGTCCCCCGAGTCCCCGGAAGGGTTGATGTAGGACGGGACCGCGACGACCTGACCGCCGATACCGTGGTACCGCGCCAGGAGCGCCCGGTAGAAGTGAAGCCGCCGCCCGCGCCGACGATGAAGACGATACCGGCGATCGGGCCCAGTGACTGCTCGACCGTCCGGGATATCCCGGCCTTGCTGAAACCGGCCGCCCGACCGAGCGTCACCATCCCCAGCAGCACGGCCGCGAGCAGCGGCGAGCCGGCGAAGTCGAAGATCCGCTGGAGGGTGGCCTTCGGGTCGTCGACGACCACGTCGGTCAGTGCCTTGCCGAGCATCAGCACGACCGGCAGCAGGATGGTGGCGAGCACCGCGCCGAACGCGGGGGTGTGCTCGCGCGGCTCGGCGGGCGCCGGAGCGGGGGCCGCCGGAAGCTCCAGCGGGCCGACCCAGCGCTCGGCCACCCGGGCGAAGAGCGGTCCGGCGATCACCAGGGTCGGCACCGCGACCAGCAGGCCGAGCGCCAGCGTGATGCCCAGGTTGGCCTTGAGCGCGTCGACCGCGACCAGCGGGCCCGGGTGCGGTGGGACCAGGTCGTGCAGCACGGAGAGCCCGGCCAACGCGGGGACGCCGACCCGGATCAGCGACAGGTTGCCGCGCCGGGCCACCAGCAGCACGATCGGCACCAGCAGCACCACGCCGATCTCGAAGAAGAGCGGCAGCCCGAGCAGTGCCGCGATCAGCGCCATCGACCAGGGCAGCGACCGCGGCCCGGAGCGGGCCAGCACGGCGTCCGCGATGCTGTTCGCGCCGCCGGAGTCGGCGAGCAGCCGCCCGAGCATCGCGCCGAGCCCGATCAGCAGGCCGACGCTGGTCATGGTGGCGCCGAAGCCGGTGGAGAAGCTACTGGTCAGCTGGTCGAACGGGGCGCCGGCGAGCGCGGCGAGCAGCCCGGAGCCGAGCGTCAGGGCGAGAAGGGTGCAGCTTCAACCGGGTGATCAACAGCACGATCGCGCCGATGCTGAGCACGGCCGCGAGCAGCAGCTGCCCGTCGCTCCTGGTGTGCGGCAGCGCCGGTGGGGCGGCGAGCAGGGCGGTGAGGGTCACGCGAGGTCTCCATTGACGGGCCGCAGCAGGGCGACGGCCTTCTCGACGAGTTCGTGGGGGTCCGGCCTGGGTTCGCGCTCGCTCCCGACGTTGAGCACGGCGCCGTGCTCGTCCGGCTGGAGGGGTTCCAGCAGCGCGTACTGGGAGGCGAGCAGCGAGGCCGGCATGAAGTGGCCGGTGCGGGCGGCCAGCCGGTCGGCGACCAGCCCGCGGTTGCCGTCCAGGTGCAGGAAGAACGCCGTGGGGCAGGCCGCGCGCAGGGTGTCGCGGTAGCGGCGCCTGAGGGCGGAGCAGGTGACCACGCCGCCGGTGCCGGCCCGGCCGCGCTCCGCCAGCCACGCGCCGAGGGTGTGCAGCCAGGGGGCGCGGTCCGCGTCGTCCAGCGGGATGCCGGCCGACATCTTGGCGATGTTGGCCACCGGGTGGAAGTCGTCGGCCTCCGCGAACGGGAGGGCCAGGCGGTCCGCGAGCAGCCGGGCGACGGTGGTCTTACCGGCCCCGGACACGCCCATCACCACGATCAGCGGCTTGGCGGCGGGGGCGGACGGCTGGTTCTCGGCGCTGAGAGCCATGGGTTCTGCTCCTGGAGGGTCGTGCCAGGGCGCGTCCGGGGCGGGCGCGACCCGCGTGACGTCACTATCGCACGCAAAGGTATGACTTATTCAAGAGAGCGACATCAAATCGTCATATCAATATGGCTTGGATGGCCGGGTCCGCCCGTCCTGGTGGAGCACCGCCCTCTAGGCTGGCCGGATGGACATCCAGGGGCTGCCCGGCCGACTGCTCGCCGAACTCGGACCGGCGATCGCCTCCGGCGAACTCCCCGAGGGGGCGGTGCTGCGGATCGAGGAGCTGGAGGCCCGGTTCGGGGTCTCCCGCACGGTGGTCCGCGAGGCGGTGCGGGTCCTGGAGTCGATGCGACTGGTGGCCTCGAAGCGACGGGTCGGGATCACCGTGCAGCCGAAGTCCGACTGGGACGTCTTCGACCCGCTGGTGATCCGCTGGCGACTGGCCGGCACCGACCGGGCGGCCCAGCTACGCTCGCTGGGCTCGCTACGGGTCGCCGTCGAGCCGGCCGCCGCGGCGCTCGCCGCCCGGCTCGCCACACCCGACCACTGTCGCGAACTGACCTCCCTGGCAGTCGAGTTGACGGTCACCGCGCGGGCCGCCGACCTGGCCGCGTTCCTCCGCCACGACATCGCCTTCCACGCGACCGTACTGCGCGCCTCCGGCAACGAGATGTTCGCCCACCTCGGCGACACCGTGGGCGCGGTGCTCACCGGGCGCACCGAGCACGATCTGATGCCGCACCAACCCAGACCCTACGCCGTGCAGTTGCACCGCGAGGTGGCGGAGGCGATCTGCGCCGGCAACGCCGAGACGGCCGAGCGGGCGATGCGCACCATCGTGGTCGGCGCGCTGGAGGAGCTGGACGCCACCCTCGGCTGACGCCTCGTTTGCCGGCGGAAGGGGCGGGCAGTCAGTGGGACGGGGGTGCGCAGGACACCTCGAAGCAGCGCGGGGAGTGGCCGATGTCCGCTGGACGCCGACGAATGCCGGACGAGGTGCGGGCGGCCGCCGTGCGAACCGGGCTCTTCCTCGCGTTCGTGCTGGTCGCGCTGACCGTGGCGACGCTGGCCTCGCTGGCGCACAGCTGGCTGCTCACCCCGGCCCTGCTGGTCACCGGGGTGGGCGTGTTCGGCATCGTCTGGTGCCTGCTGGAGATCGTGATCAGCCGCCAGATCGCGGCCCAGCGCCGCCGCGGCCCGGGGCGTGACTCGCCGGTCGCGGGCAGCCGGGAACCCTGGTCGGGCCGCTGAGCGGCCGGCCGGCACCCGGCAGGTGCGGCCCGGCCCCCTCACTCCCCCAACGCCGTTGGCAGCGTGCGCGGTTCGGCGTTCATCTGGCGACCCGGCGTTCATCCGGCGAGCCGTCGCTTCCGGCCGGCCAGTGCCCCGGCCTCCGGCAGGGGGCCGCCGAGCCGTCCGGCCAGGACCTCGGCGAGCCGGTCGACGTGTCGCCCGCGAACCGTTGTGACATGGATTACTCCGGCGCGATCGGCTGCCCGCCTCCTCTCAACGTTCATTATCTTCATGTCAAGAGGAACTGACGAAGGGTTCGATGATGAGCTCCATTCGTGAACGAGTCGGCACCGCCGTCACCCCGACCGGGCTCACCGCCACCGCGCGGGCCTGGCGGACCGCGGGGATCGTCCTGCCGCGTCCGAAGGAGGGTGGCCGGTGAACACCACGGTGGCGGTAGCCGGCGGCGGCCCGGTCGGACTGGCCACCGCCGCCTTCCTGGAGGCGGCGGGTGTGCGGACCGAGGTGTTCGAGCGCAACACGGAGCCGAGCCGCCACTCCAAGGCGATCACCGTGCACCCGCGCACGCTGGAGGCACTCGCTCCGCTGCGCACCGGAGGCGGGCGCCAACTGACCGAAGAGTTGATCGAGTTGGGCCGGGCCACCCGGTGGGCGCACTTCGCGCTGCTGTCCCGGCTGCTGGACTACTCCGGCCTGCCCACCCCGTACCCCTACGTGCTGATGGTCCCCCAGGCGGTCACCGAACGCGTGCTGGCCGGGCTGCTGCGCGAGCGCGGGGTACCGGTGCACTACGGACGCGAGGTCACCGGGTTCGCGCAGCACGCCGACGGGGTGCGGGTACGGCTCGGCGACGGATCGGTCCGCGAGGCCCGCTACCTGGTGGGCGCCGACGGCGGTCACAGCACGGTGCGCCGGCTCGCCGGCATCGACTTCCCCGGCGACCCACCGAGCGCACTGGGCTTCGTCGCCGACGTCGAACTCGACCAACCGCCCTCCGGCGTACAGCACTTGTGGTTCCACGAGACCGGTTCGGTCAGCGTCGTGCCGCTGCCCGGCGACGCCTTCCGGGTCTTCGGCACCGACCGGGCGGACACCGGCCTGGCCGCCGACGTGATCCGGGCCCGGCAGGCCCAGCCACTGACGCTGGACGAACTGCGGGCCACGATGATCCGGATCGCGGGCACCGACTTCGGCCTGCGCACCGCGCAGTGGCTGTCGCGCTCCAGCGACAGCACCCGGCGCGCCGCCCGCTACCGCGTGGGCCGCGTGCTGCTGGCGGGCGACGCCGCCCACGTCCACCTGCCCGCGGGCGGACAGGGCCTCAACGTCGGACTCCAGGACGCCGCCAACCTGGCCTGGAAGCTGGCGGCCGAGATCCACGGCTGGGCGACGCCCGCCCTGGTCGACGGCGACCTCGGCTACGACCACGAACGCCGTCCGGTGGCGGAGCGACTGGCCGCCAACACCCTCGCCCAGGGCGCGCTGATGCACAACTTCACCCCGGCGGGCGCCGCGCTGCGGGCGCTCTTCCACGATCTGATCGAACGCGACGGCGACGCCGCGCGGGAACTGACCGGCTGGCTGTCCGGGCTGGGCCTGAGCTATCCGCAGCCCGACGGCGCCCATCCGCTGGACGGCACCAGGGCCCCCGACCTGTCACTGGAGGGCGGCACGCTGCTGGGCGCGCTGCGCCCGGACCGCTTCCTGCTCGCCGACTTCACCGCCGACCACGCGTTCGCCGCGCAGGCCGGCCCCCGGGTGGAGGTGCGGCGCGCGAAGCCGGACGCGGGGGCGTGGTCGGCGCTGGACGCGGTACTGGTGCGGCCCGACGGGTACGTGGCGTGCGCCGCCGACGCGTCCGCGGGCCCCGACGGCATCGCGACGGCGCTGCGCCGGTGGATCGGCGGACCGTCGCGAACCGCGGACGGCTGATCGCCGGAAAAGCGGAGAGCGGGGGTGCGGACGGTCAAACCGTGCGGCAGGTCACCCGTGATCGACGCTCGGCGAGGACCGGGAACGAAAGACTCGAACGTGGAAGTTTCACGGCTGGGCGCGGGCCCGGGGACGGCGCCGTGCGCCTCGCGTGGAGCCGGCCGCCGGTGGCGGGACCGGGACCCGAATCGGCCGGGATTCTTCACGGGCAGCGCCACGGAAAATGCCAAGGGGGCCCGCACCGTGCACTGCGTGCGGTGCGGGCCCCTTGCTACCAGGGGGGGTGCCGTGGCAGAAAAACTACAGCGGGCGAATGTTCTCGGCCTGCGGGCCCTTCTGACCCTGCGTGACGTCGAACTCGACCTTCTGGCCCTCGAGCAGCTCACGGAAGCCGTTGGCGTTGATGTTCGAGTAGTGGGCGAAGACGTCGGCGCCGCCACCGTCCTGCTCGATGAAGCCGAAGCCCTTCTCCGCGTTGAACCACTTCACAGTGCCATTAGCCATAAAAAATTCTCCTTCAAGGGGCTCTCCGGAGTCCGCACTGCGCGGACCCCGAGTCGCCGCGATGATCACCCGCCCGGGAAAAGTCCGGGAAACAAAAATGCGCCTGCGGTCACAACCAGCAGGCGCACACAGAGTTCATGGGAACCACAACTGCAACATTGACGACTGTAGCAGGGTCCGGACCAGAACAGGGGATTTTTCCCGACCGTGTCGGCAGCACTTTCAGCCCTGCCGCACCGCAATGCTCGGACCCACTCCCCACAGCCGCGTTTCAGGCGCATACTGGCACGGATGACGAAACCAGCCGCGCCCCGGCGCCACCTGCCCACCAGTCCCTTCCGCGCCGTCGTTCCACCGCCTCCCAAGCAGTTCGCCGTCGGAGACCGAGTGACCCACGACCAGTACGGTCTGGGCCGGGCCATCGCCGTCGAGGGCGCCGGCGAGACCGCGGTCCTCGTCGACTTCGGCTCGCATCAGGAGCGGATCTCGCCGCCGTACGCGAAGCTGTTCAAGCTCTGAGGGCGGCGTCAGGCTCAGCCCGGCGCGGCGAGGTCGAGCGTCCACAGCAGTCCCGCGGACCCGGCCGCGGTCCCGACACCCGCGTCGGTGAACCGGCAGTCGAGCATGTTCTGCTGGTGGATCGCCCCGTCCATCCAGTCGTTCAGCACCGTGCCCGGTGACCTCGCGTCCTGGTCGAGGTTCTCACCCCACGCACTCCACTGGTACCCGGCGGCCGATATCCGGGTGTCGGGTTGGTCGCCCTGCTGGTCGGTGTGGTCGAAGTAGCCGTTGGCCGCCATGTCGGCGGAGTGCTGCTGGGCCGCGGCGTGCAGTCGCGGATCTATCCGCAGTGGCCGGCAACCGGCCTTGGCCCGCTGGACGTTGATCAGCTCGACCAGTTGCTCCTCAAGGCTCCTCGGGACGGCGGACTCGGTTGCCCAGGTGGCCGGTGCCGTGTGCTCGGGCGTGGCGGACGGGGACGGAGCGGCCGCCGGAGCGGTGCTGGACGCGGGGGTCGGTGACGGCGGCGGGGTCGGCACGGCGGCGGCCGCGGAGGTCGACGGTGGGGCCGCGTCCGACCGGGCGGGGTCGGTGCTGCCGATTGGGGCGGCGAGCCAGTACAGGGCGCCGAACACGGTCGTGGTCAGGGCGAGCGTGCCGGCCAGTTGCAGGGGCCGGCGTCCGCCGAGCCCGCGCCGGCCGCCCGCCGCCCCGGGGCCGGCGGACCGGCTTGCAGTGGGGACGAGGGCCGTGAGGTGCCGTGGCAGAGGCACCAGGGCGAGGCCGGCGAGCAGCCCCTCGACCGGCACCAGCTCGCGCTGGTGTCCCGAGCAGGTGGGGCAGGTCCGGACGTGCCGGGCTATGCGCTTTCGCCACAGCGCGGCCGGCTGCCCGTCCCACGCCGAGGTCAGCGCCGACAGCCCGGCGCACGGCGGGTCGGTGGCGAGCGCACGGACCACCAGCCGGCCGACCTCCAGCTGCTCCTTCATCCGCTGCACCCGCACGGCGGCGTGCTGCGGCGGGATGCCGAGGGCCGCGACCAGCTCCGCCCGGGTGAGTTCACCCGCGGCCTCCAGCCACCACAGTGACAGCAGGTCGCGCTCACGCTCGTCCAACCACCGGGTGGCCTCCGCCACCTCCCTGCGCTGGCCCGACAGCCCGAGCCGCAGGATCGTCAGGTCCACGAAGTCCGAGCCGGGGTCGGCGGCCTCGGCCAGCTCGTCCAGCGCCGGCACCGGCGAGTTCTGCCGGGTCGACCAACGCCGGCGTACCTCGTTCATCGCGATCGCCACCAACCAGGACCGGAACGAGGAGGGCTCGCGCAGGCCGTCCAGGCTGTCGACGACCCGGAGCATGGTGTCCTGCACCACGTCGTCCACGTCGGCGTGGCCGTTCATCGCCCGGCCGACGACGTTGTAGACCAGCGGGAGATACGCGGTGACCAGCTGTTCCCGGGCCACGGCATCACCGGCTCTCGCCGCGATGACCGTCTCCGGTCCGCTTCCGCCGTCCACGCGCATCCGCCGCCCTCACTCGCCCGACCGCTGCCGCCCATACCTTGGGAGACCCCACACAGCAGTTCATATATCAGGAAAAGATCCTCGCAGTTCGGCGCGTCCAGCCCGACCGGGCGGGGGTGGGGCGCCCTCCCGGTTACTGGGGCTGGGCGAAGTCCTCGGTCCACCACGGGCCGTCGGAGCTGAGGTTGACGCCGACGCCGGTGTTCGTGAAGGCGCAGTCGAGGATGTTGTCGCGGTGCTCGGGGCTGTTCATCCAGCCGGTCATCGCCGTGCCGGGGTCCCGCGGGCTCTGGTAGATGTTCTCGCCCCAACTCTGCCAGTCGTAGCCGCCGTTGGTCATCCGGGTGCCAGGGTCGATCCCTTCGGGGGTGTCGTGCTCGTAGTAGTCGCGGGCGGCCATGTCGTCGGAGTGCTCCTGGGCGACCGCCTGGAGCTTCGCGCTCACCGTGAGTGGTCCGCAACCGGCCTTCGCCCGTTCGGTGTTGACCATGTCGATGATCTGCCGGGCGAACTGCGCGGCGGTTCCCGTGGCCGGCGAACCCGCTACCGGGCCGGCGCCGGTCGGGGCCCCGGTGGCGGTGACGCTCGGGCCGGCGGCGTTCCCGGACGCGGAGTCCCTGGTCACGGTGCCGCCGGCCGGGGCGGCGGGCCGCGCCGTCGTGGCTGCGGCGGTGGGCTGCCGCCCGGGGGCCGGAGGAGTCGCCGAGGACGGGGAGGCCGGCGTGGTGGCGGGCGCGACCGTGGCGCCGGCGCTCGGTGAAGCCGCCGCCGGCACGGATATCGCGGCAGCGGGGGAGGCGGGAACGGCGGCCAGTGATGGCAGCGGGACCGCGGCCGGTGACTGCGCGCCTCCCGCGGACGTCACGACCGCGGCCACACCACCGACGACGGCCACCAGGGCGACCGCGCCGGCGACGGCCGCTCCACCGCGCGGACGCCTGGCGGCCCGCCGACGGCCCCGCCCCCGCTCGTGCCGCGCCCTGCCCGGCACGACGCCCATCCCCTCAGCGGCACGACCGGGCCGATCCCGCTCCCCCGCAGGCCGCGCGTCGAACACCACGGTCTCGAACTCACTGCTCATCGATCCACCTTCGGTACCAGCCGGCGCGACAGTCCGCCCCGATACCTGGGAGAGCACACGGGTGGCTCCCGATAACGAAAACCGAGCACCGGGAGTGGCCCGCCTTCAGCCGGCGCCCCTCCTCGGACCGGACGCCGGGCCTGGTCCGGCTCGGCCCCAGCCGGTCAACCCGCCGAAGGGGCCGTGCGCCTACGACTTGGCTTCCAGCTGCGCGTTCACCTTCGCGAGCGCCTCGTGCAGTTCGTTGTGCTGCGCGGTGAGCGCCTCGAAGTTCACCATCAGCTGCTCCAGCAGCTCCCGCGAGCGGACGTCCGTCTCGAAGTCGTGCTGGGCCAGCTCGCTGGAGATCTGGTCGCTGCGCTTGGCGGCGATCAGCAGGATCGCGCCCTGCATGGCCGCCAGACAGGAGAGCACCAGGTTGAGGAGGATGAACGGGTACTTGTCGAAGCCGTGGTTTCCGTTGAAGCCCATCCACGCGGCGAGGAAGACCAACGAGCCGAAGACGAAGGCCCAGGAGCCCATCCCGTTGCGCATCTTGTCGGCGGCGCGCTCACCCAGGGTCAGTTCGTCGTCGCTGCGCACACCGGGGTGACGGCGCCAGCGGTGCAGGGTCCTGCTCGCCGTCTCGGTGGCGGCGGATATCGGCTGAGTACTCATGGCGGGGCATTGTGCCAGGCGATTCCGTGGACCCTGCCGGGGGGACGGTGCCCACGCGGAGGTGTTCCGTTCCGCTTCCGGGGCCTCCTGCCCCGACCCGCCGGTCATCCGGAGCCGGGACCCTGGTCCGGCCGCCGGGCGGGGCCGGACCAGGGGTCGTCACGGACCGGGGTCAGGCGTCGGCGCCGACCACGGCGCGGTACTGGACCGGCCAGCGGCGTTCGGCGCCGAGGGTGCGGGCGGCGTACTGGGGCCAGTAGGGGGTGCGCAGCAGTTCGCGGCCGAGCAGGATCACGTCGGCCTGGCCGGCGGTCAGGATCGCCTCGGCCTGCTCGGGCTGGGTGATCAGGCCGACGGCACCGGTGGGCAGACCGGTGGCGGCGCGCACCTGGGCGGCGAAGGGGACCTGGTAGTTGGGGGCCACCGGGATCCGGGCACCGGCGGTGAGGCCGCCGGTGGAGACGTCGAGCAGGTCGACGCCGGCGGCCTGGAGCTCCTTGGCGAGTCGGACGGTGTCCTCGCCGGTCCAGCCGTCCCGCTCCTCCTCGGCGTCCTCGGTCAGCCAGTCGGTGGCCGAGGTACGGAAGAGGACCGGCAGCTCGGCGGGCCAGACCGCGCGGACCGCGGCGACCACCTCCAGCGCGAAGCGGGTCCGGTTCTCGAACGAGCCGCCGTACTCGTCGGTGCGGTGGTTGGCGGCCGGGGAGAGGAAGGAGTGGACCAGGTAGCCGTGCGCGCCGTGCACCTCGACGGCCTGGAAGCCGGCGGCCAGCGCCCGGCGAGCGGCGTCCGCGAAGGCCTGGACGATCTCGGCGATCTCCATGGTGCTGAGCGCGTCGGGCTCGGGGTAGCCCTCGAAGGCCAGCGGGCTGGGGCCGACGGTCCGCCAGCCGCCCGCGTCCGGCTCGAGGGGTGCGCCGCCGCCCCGGCGGCCCGCGGTGGAGGCCTTGCGGCCGGCGTGGGCGAGCTGGATGGCGGGCACCGAGCCGTAGCTCTTGATCGCCTCGGTCACCCGGGCCAGGGCCTGCTGCTGGCGGTCGTTCCACAGGCCGAGGTCCTGCGGGCTGATCCGCCCCTCGGGGAGCACCGCGGTGGCCTCGACGATCACCAGGCCGGTGCCGCCGGCCGCCCGGGAGGCCAGGTGGGTGAGGTGGAAGTCGGTGGCGACGCCGGTCTCCGGCCCCTCGCCGGCGGCCGAGTACATGCACATCGGCGCCATCCAGACCCGGTTGGGAATGGTCAGCTCGCGCAGGGTGATCGGCTCGAACAGGGCAGACACGGTGGACTCCTCAGGGCAGGACCCGATATGTACGAGAGAAACCGTACTACGGCTACAGTCGTACTTCGACAACTGTCGTACGATAGCCGCGTGACCGATCCAGACTGTGCCGCCCTACCCGAGCCGGCGCGCCCGGAGATCCGCCTGGCGGACGTGCTGCACGCGCTGGCCGATCCGCTGCGGCTGAGCATCGTCGCGGCGCTGGCCGCCGGGCACTGCGAGATGTCCTGCATCGCGTTCGACCTGCCGGTCAGCAAGTCGACCAGCACCCACCACTTCCGGGTGCTGCGCGAGGCCGGAGTGATCCACCAGCACCGGCGAGGCACCGCGCGGATGAGCCGGTTGCGCCGGGACGACCTGGACGCGCTCTTCCCCGGCCTGCTGGACGGCGTGCTGGCCGGGGCGCTGGCCGAGGAGGCCCGCCTGCCCCGGGAGCTCCCCACACCGGAGGTCGCGGACACGCCCACCATCGGGTGACGGCTTGGGCGTGGCGGCCGAGCCGCTGCTACCTCTGTGCGGGTGATTCCCCTGCGCATCCGCGCGGCCCTCGCCGCCGCCTCGCTGACCGTGCTGGCCTTTCCCGCTCCTGCCCAGGCCGAGCCCGGCGTGTACCACCTGAACCTGACCGTGACCGACCAGAGCGGCCGGACGACCGCGCGGGCCGAACTGGACTGCCATCCGGCCGGCGGAAGCCATCCGATGGCGGCCGGGGCCTGCCAGGCACTGGACCGGGTGGACGGTGACCCGAGCCGGCTGGCCCCGCAGACCGGAGTGGACTGCTACCAGCTCTACCGGCCGGTAACCGGCAGTGCCACCGGCGACTGGAACGGCTGGCCGGTGCGGTGGCGGATGGAGTCCGGCAACGACTGCAAGCTGCGGGTCGCGACCTACCCGGTGTTCAGCTTCTGATCACCGGGGGGCGATCTCACCCGAACGGCTGTTGCCTGGCTCACACTTGGAAAATTCGCCTGACGGTCCGTCAATTCGACTGACTCGACGTCAAACTCCTTCCTCCACAGCACCAGTACTGACTGATGGTTAATCAGATTCACATCGAGATGGCCCAGTTGGGCTGACGAGGCGCCATTCCGCTGGCGCGCGGGGTGACTACTATCGATCGGGTTGTTTTGCTCCAGGCCGGAGCAGCGCACCCGAAAGCACGCGGAGCCGCCGGCTCCCCGGCGCCGGCGACCGGCCGTGGTGGGGGACGAAGGACTGAGGACCGCATGGCTGTGATGACCCGGACCGGCACGCCGGACGACCGCGAGGCCCCCGGGCCCGCCGCCCTGTTCGGGGGCCGCCCGGCGCCGGCGCCGCGCACCCTGGTGGACGTCCTGGACGCCACGGTCCGCGCCCATCCCCAGGAGCCGGCGCTGGACGACGGCCGGACCGTGCTGACGTACCGGGCGCTGGCCGGCGAGGTCGAGGCGCTGCGCAGGCGGCTGGCCGCCGCCGGGGTCGGCCCGGGCGACCGGGTCGGCGTGCGCGTCCCGTCCGGCAGCAACGACCTCTACGTCGCGATCCTCGCGGTGCTGGCCGCGGGCGCGGCCTACGTGCCGGTGGACGCCGAGGACCCGGACGAGCGTGCCGCGCTGGTCTTCGGCGAGGCCGGGGTGTGCGCCGTGCTGGGCGCCGACCGGGAGCTGACCGTGCGCGGCCCCGGCCGCGGCACCGCCGGCCGTCCCGGTCTGGACGACGACGCCTGGATCATCTTCACCTCCGGCTCGACCGGCAAGCCCAAGGGCGTCGCGGTCAGCCACCGCAACGCGGCCGCCTTCGTCGACGCCGAGGCCGCGCTCTTCCTCCAGGACGAGCCGATCGGCCCCGGTGACCGGGTGATGGCCGGCCTGTCGGTCGCCTTCGACGCCTCCTGCGAGGAGATGTGGCTGGCCTGGCGGTACGGCGCCTGCCTGGTCCCGGTGCCGCGCGCGCAGGTGCGCAGCGGCGCCGACCTCGGCCCCTGGCTGGCCGAGCAGGAGATCAGCGTGGTCTCCACCGTGCCGACGCTGGCCGCGCTCTGGCCGGCCGAGGCGTTGACCGAGGTCCGGCTGCTGATCTTCGGCGGCGAGGCCTGCCCGCCCGAGCTGGTCGAGCGGCTGGTCACCGAGGGCCGCGAGGTCTGGAACACCTACGGGCCGACCGAGGCCACCGTGGTCGCCTGCGGCGCGCTGCTGACCGGCGAGGGGCCGGTGCGGATCGGCCTGCCGCTGGACGGCTGGGAGCTGGCGGTGGTGGACGAGGCCGGGCAGCCGGTGCCGATGGGTGACAGCGGCCAGCTGGTGATCGGCGGGGTCGGCCTGGCCCGCTACCTCGACCCGGCCAAGGACGCCGAGAAGTACGCGGCGCTGGAGTCGCTGGGCTGGGAGCGCGCCTACCGCAGCGGCGACCTGGTCCGGGCCGAGCCCGAGGGCCTGCTCTTCCTGGGCCGGGCGGACGAGCAGATCAAGCTCGGCGGGCGGCGGATCGAGCTGGGCGAGGTGGACGCGGCGCTGCAGGCGCTGCCGGGTGTCGCGGGGGCCGCCGCGGCGGTCCGCACCGCGCGTGGCGGCAACCAGCTGCTGGTCGGCTACCTGGTCACCCAGGAGGGCTGGGACCAGGCGGCGGCCGTGGAGCGGCTGCGGGCCGAGTTGCCCGCCGCGCTGGTGCCGCTGCTGGCGCCGGTGGAGACGCTACCCACCCGGACCTCCGGCAAGGTCGACCGGGCCGCCCTGCCCTGGCCGCTGCCCGAGCTGGAGCGGGCGGTCCCGGCCGAGCAGCTGTACGGGACGGAGGCCTGGCTGGCCGAGCAGTGGACCGAGATCCTCGGGGTGCCGGTGACCAGTGCCCAGGACGACTTCTTCGCGATCGGCGGCGGCAGCCTGGCCGCCGCCCGGCTGACCACCCTGCTGCGCGGCCGGTACCCCTCCGCCGCGGTGCTGGACATCTACCAGCAGCCGACGCTGCGCAAGCTCGCCCGGGTGCTGGAGCGCTCGGCGCAGGCCGACGGCCCGGCCCGGACCGTCCAGCCCACCCCGACCCGGGCCAAGGCGCTCCAGCTGCTCCTGCTGCCGCCGCTCTTCGCCGTGGTGGGACTGCGCTGGGCGGTCGCGCTGCTGGCGTTGGGCAACGTGCTCTCCTGGCTGGGTGGCTTCGCCTGGGCGCCGACCGCCTCCTGGTGGCTGGTCGGTGCGGGTGCCCTGCTGCTGTACAGCGCGCCCGGCCGCCTGGCCGTCGCGGCCGGCGGTGCCCGGCTGCTGCTGCGCGGGGTGGGGCCGGGCAGTTACCCGCGCGGCGGCTCGGTGCACCTGCGGCTCTGGGCGGCCGAGCGGCTGGCCGAGTACAGCGGTGCGACCTCGCTCTCCGGGGCCTGGCTGGTGCGCTACGGGCAGGCGCTCGGCGCCCGGATCGCCAAGGAAGTCGACCTGCACGCGCTGCCGCCGGTGACCGGGCTGCTCAAGCTGGGCCGGGGCTGCGCGATCGAGGCCGAGGTGGACCTGTCCGGCTACTGGCTGGACGGCGACCGGCTGGAGATCGGGGCGATCCGGGTCGGCGCGGGCGCCGTGGTGGGCACCCGCAGCACGCTCTTCCCGGGCGCGAAGATCGGGAAGCGGGCCGAGGTGGCGCCGGGTTCCGGGGTGACCGGCCAGGTGCCGACCGGCCAGCGCTGGGCCGGCGCGCCGGCCGTCAAGCTGGGCAAGGCCCAGCACGGCTGGCCCGAGCGGCGTCCGCCGCGCCGGCCGCACTGGGCCTTCGCGTACAGCGCCTCCGGCTTCGCGCTCTCGCTGCTGCCGGCCCTGGCGGCGCTGCCCGCGCTGCTGGTGGCGAGCGCCTTCGTCGGTGCGGGCGACGGGCTGGACGCGGCGCTGCGCGGCGCCCTGCTCGCGGTCGTGCCGGCCGCGCTCGCCTTCGGGTTGACGTACGCGCTGCTGGTACTGGCCGCGGTGCGGCTGCTCAGCCTCGGACTGCGCAGCGGCTACCACCCGATGCACAGCCGGACCGGCTGGCAGGCCTGGACGGTCAGCCAGCTGATGGACCTGGCCCGGGAGACGCTCTTCCCGCTCTACGCCGGCCTGATCACCCCGGTCTGGCTGCGGCTGCTCGGCATGCGGGTGGGCCGGCGGGCGGAGGTCTCCACGGTGCTGGCGCTGCCCAGCCTGACCACCGTCGGCGACGGCGCGTTCCTGGCCGACGACACCCTGATCGCGCCCTACGAGCTCGGCGGTGGCTGGTTGCGGATCGGGCGGGCGGAGATCGGCCGGCGGGCGTTCCTGGGCAACTCGGGGATGACCGCGCCGGGCCGGGCGGTGCCGGACCGCGGCCTGGTCGGGGTGCTCTCGGCGACCCCGAAGAAGGCCAAGAAGGGCAGCTCCTACCTGGGCATGCCGCCGGTGAAGCTGCCGCGGGCCACCGAGGCCGGCGACCAGAGCCTCACCTACGACCCGCCGACCCGGCTGCTCTGGGCGCGCGGGCTGGTCGAGCTGGGCCGGCTGCTGCCGGTGCTCTGCTCGGCGGCGCTGGCCGTGCTGACCGCCGCCGCGCTCTGCGCGCTGCGCGACCCGCTGCTGATCGCGCTGCTGGCCGGGCCGGTGCTGCTCGCCGCCGGGGTGCTGGCCTGCCTGGTCGCGGTGGCCGCCAAGTGGCTGCTGGTCGGCCGGTTCCGGGCGGTCGAGCACCCGCTGTGGAGCGGCTTCGTGTGGCGCAACGAGCTGGCCGACACCTTCGTCGAGGTGCTCGCGGTGCCCTGGCTGATCGGCGCGGTGCCCGGCACCCCGCTGCTCACCCTCTGGCTGCGGGCACTGGGCGCGGGGATCGGCCGGGGTGTCTGGTGCGAGAGCTACTGGCTGCCCGAGGCCGACCTGGTCACCCTGGGCGACGGGGTCAGCGTCAACCGCGGCTGTGTGCTGCAGACCCACCTCTTCCACGACCGGATCATGCGCATGGATACTGTGGTGCTCCGAGCGGGTGCCACCCTGGGCCCGGGCGGGATCGTGCTGCCCGGCAGCACGATCGGGGAGCGCAGCACCCTGGGCCCGGCGTCGCTGGTGATGCGCGCGGAGTCGGTGCCCGCCGACAGCCGCTGGCTGGGCAACCCCATCGAGGCCTGGCAGGCGTAGGGCATGATCGGTACGGCAGCATGATCGGTACGGCACGGGGAGCGGACGAAGCGGTGAGCCCGAAGCAGGCGGACCCCTACTTTCCGGCGAACGGCGACACCCGCTACCGGGTGCACCGCTACGAGCTGGCGCTGGACTACCGGCCCGGCCCGAACCGGCTGGCCGGCACCGCCCGGCTGAGCGCGCTGGCCGGCGGCGAGCCGCTGCGCGAGTTCGCGCTCGACCTGGCCGAGTTCCGGATCGGCCGGGTGCTGGTGGACGGCAAGGCCGCCCACTACACCCACCGCGGCGGCAAGCTGCGGATCCGGCCGGCCAAGGCGCCGGCGCCCGGCGCGGCGTTCACCGTCGAGGTGCACTGGTCGGGCAACCCGAAGCCGGTCCGCAGCCCGTGGGGCGGGCTGGGCTGGGAGGAGCTGACCGACGGCGCGCTGGTGGCCAGCCAGCCGGTCGGCGCGCCGTCCTGGTACCCGTGCAACGACCGGCCGGCGGACAAGGCGAGCTACCAGATCTCGCTCACCACGCCGTCCCCGTACACCGCGGTGCTGAGCGGGCGGCTGCTCGCGCTGAGCACCCGGGCCAGTAGCACCACCTGGGTCTACGAGCAGCCGGCGCCGACCTCCAGCTACCTGGTCGGGCTCTCGGTG
This sequence comes from Kitasatospora sp. NPDC024654, assembly GCF_055559155.1. Lineage (NCBI taxonomy): Bacteria > Bacillati > Actinomycetota > Actinomycetes > Kitasatosporales > Streptomycetaceae > Kitasatospora > Kitasatospora sp. NPDC024654. Next base: position 37,508 of record NZ_JBVHLF010000040.1, on the reverse strand, counting down.
GGCCCGTACGAGAAGGTGCTGCTGGTCGACCCCGAGCCGGGCGCGGTGCCGCAGACCGGCTACGTGCCGGCCCGGCTGGTGCCGCAGTTCGGCGCGGACTTCGGCCGGCAGCCGCAGATGATGCGGCTGTTCAGCGAGTTGTTCGGGCCGTACCCGTTCGGCGAGTACGCGGTGGTGATCGCCGACGAGGAGCTGGACGTCCCGGTCGAGGCGCAGGGCATGGCCACCTTCGGCACCAACCACGTGGACGGCGTGCGCGGCTCGGAGCGGCTGGTCGCGCACGAGCTGGCCCACTCGTGGTTCGGCAACAGCGCCACCGTCGCCGACTGGCGGCACATCTGGCTGAACGAGGGCTTCGCCAAGTACGCCGAATGGCTCTGGTCCGAGTACTCCGGCGGCCGCACCGCCCAGCAGCACGCCGCCGACGCGCACCGGCTGCTCGCCGGGCTGCCGCAGGACCTGATCCTGGCCGACCCGGGGCGCAAGCTGATGTTCGACGACCGGCTCTACCAGCGCGGCGGGCTGACCGTGCACGCGCTGCGGCTGGAGGTCGGCGAGGGGGCGTTCTTCCGGCTGCTGAAGGACTGGGCGACCCAGCACCGGCACGGCGTGGTCAACACGGCCGGCTTCGTGCTGCACGCCCAGCGGTACGCCGCCCACCCGCTGGACCGCTTCTTCGACGCCTGGCTGTTCCAGGGCGCACTGCCGCCGCTGCCCGGGGCCTAGAGGGCCTGTCCGGCGGATCTTTTCGGATCAGACCGCGGCGTTGGGCGCCCGGCTGGGCGTGCGCCCGAGTCGGCCTCGTACTGGGTCGTACTCGGGCGGTTCGGGCGTGCGTCCGGGCGGGATGTCCGGCGTCGCGGGCCCGGAGAGATCCGCCGGACAGGCCCTGTGGCCCCGGGCCCGGGCCCGCCGGATCAGCCGCCCACCGGCACCTCGGCGGGTCGCTTGAACATCCGGGTGGCGGTGATCTCGCCGTGGATCGCCGGACCGTCTGGGTCCGGCGGGGTGGGCAGGCCGGGCCGCAGGTGCTCCTCGACCGAGATGTACTTCAGGCCCGCGCGCAGGTCGGCGTCGTTGCGCAGCCGGATCACCAGCGGGAACTCGGCCAGCGCGGTGGTGTCGAAGAGACCGGTGGTGTAGATCAGCTGGACGCCGAGCGCGTCGGCCACCGCGCGCTGGAGTTCCAGCAGGTAGGTGGCGTTGGCCCGGCCGATCGGGTTGTCCAGGAAGAGCGTGCCGGCGTGCCGCAGCTGGGACTGGCCGCGGTCGTTGGCGCGCAGCGCGGCCATCGTGCAGTAGAGCGCGATCGCCGCGGTGAGCAGCTGGCCGCCGGAGAAGACGTCCGACATCTGGCCCACGCCCACCCGCTCGGCGCGCAGCACGGCGTCCGGCTTGAGGATCTCGACGCTGACGCCCTTCGGACCGATCGCCGCGGCCACCCCGCGCAGCAGCAGCGACATGCCGTCCCGGCGCAGGTCGGAGTTCTTCCGGACGGCGGCCCGGGTGGCCTCGTCGATCACCTCGCCGAGGCGCTCGACCAGCACCGCGTGGTCCGGGTCCTCGAAGCGGATCCGCAGGAACTCCTGGCCGGACCACTCCCCCAGGCCCTCGGGCAGCCGGGAGAGCCGCTGGGCGGCCCGCAGGGTGGCCAGCGAGCTCTCCACCAGGCCGCGCAGCCGGTCGACGATCGAGCCGCGGTTGCGCTCCAGCTGCTCCAGCTCGTCGGAGAGCACCCGCAGTCGGGGGGCGAAGGCGGCGGCCCAGGCGGCGGCGTGCTCGGGCAGTGCGGCGGCGGGCAGCTCGCGGATCTGCTGCCGGGCCGGGGTGCGGACCGCCTCGTAGCGGGCCGCGTTGGCGTGCCGGACCAGGCCGTCGCAGGCGTCCCGGACGGCCAGGTCGGCGGCGGTCAGCTCGGCCGAGGCGGTGCGCAGCGCGCGCCGGGTCTCGGTGGCGGCGGTGCGGGCCTCGGCGAGCGAGTCGAGGTACGGCTCGGCGGGCTGCTCGGTCTCGTCCGGCGCGTGGTCGCGCAGGCCGTCCCGGAGCTGGGCGGCGGCCTCGTCGAAGTCGCCGGCGGCGGACTGCGCGGACTGCAGGGTGCGCAGCAGTTCGCCGTGCTCGATCCGGGTGCTCTCCAGCAGCTCGCGCTTCTCGGCCAGCCGGGTGGTGGCGCCCCGCAGCAGTTGCTGGGCGTGCTCGGGGTCGGTCGGGACCAGCTCCTCGGGCAGCTCGGTGTGCGACTCGCCGGTGGCCGGGGCCGAGCGCTCGACCTCGCCGCGCAGTCGGCCGAGCTGCTCGCTGGCAGCGGCTGAGCGGGCCTCGATGGTGGCGACCAGCTCCTCCGCGCGGGCGGCGGCGGCGAGGCGAGCCGGGCCGTCCGCGCCGTCCGGGCTGGCCAGCAGCTCTTCGGCGCGGGTGCGCACCTTGTTGGTGAGCCGGTCCAGCTCGGCCCGGGCGGCGGTCTCGTCGCTCTCCGCGCGGGCCTGCTCGGCGCGCAGGTCGGCGCCGACGCCGACCTTCTCGTACAGCTGGGCGGCGGCGCGGTAGGCCTCGCGCAGTGCGGGCAGCGAGGCGGTCGGCAGCTCCTCGCTGACCGCGACGGTGCCGGACAGCTCGGCGCGCTCGGCGCGTAGCGTCCGAGCGGTGCGGCGGGCGTCGTCGGCGGCGCGCTGGGCGGCTCGGCGGTCCTCGTCGCAGGCCTGGGCGCGCTCGGCACAGGCGGCCTGGCGGCGCTCGCACTCGGCGGCGTCCTCGGCCAGCTCGCGCAGCGCGCGGGTCCAGGCGGGACGCTCGCGCAGCCGGAAGGCCAGGCCGGCCAGCGCGTCGGCGCGGCGGCGGGTGCGCTGGGCGCTCTCCCGGCGCTCCTCGTACAGGCCCGCGGCGACCACCCGGTCGGCCTCGGCCTCGGTGTGCTCGGCGCGGGCGGCGGCCAGCCGGGCGACGGCCAGCTCGGCCTGCTCGGCGGCGGCTTCGACGGCCCCGGCCAGCTCGGCGAGGGTGCCAGGCGGGCACTGGGCGTGCCAGGAGGCGAGCCGGGCGGCCAGCGCGCGGTCGCCACCGAGCCGGGCGGCCAGCTCGCGGATGTGCTCCTCCCGGGCGGTGGCCCGGGCGCGCAGCTCGTGGCGCTCCTGGTCGGCGGCGCTCTCGTCGTGCATGGCCGGGTTCGGCGGGACGAGGAAGAAGGCGGGCTCGTCGTTGATCGGGGCGATCAGCGAGGCGGCGGTGCCGACCGCGACGGTGGAGCGCGGCAGCAGGGCAGCGGCCTGCAACGCCTCGCGGGCGCGGTCCAGCGAGGACGGGTCGGTGACCACCACGCCGTCCACCAGTTCGGGGCGGGCGGCCAGGATCCGCTCGTGGTCCGCCGGGTCGACGGACTGGGCGAGGTAGCGCCAGCCGGGCAGCGCCGGGATGCCGTGCTCGCCGAGGTACTCGACGGTGGCCAGCACGTCCGGGCCGGGCGGCAGCAGGCCGCCGTCGCCGAGCGCGGCCAGGATCCGGGAGTCGTCGGCGGCGGCGGTGCGCAGGTCGAAGAGGGTGCGCTCGGCGCCGGCGATCGCGCTGTCGAGCAGCTCGCGCAGGTCCTCGGCGGCGGCGTCCAGCACGGCGGGGGTGAGTTCGCCGTCCGGCTCCTCGGTGCCGCCCTGGTACGGGCTCAGCGCGAGCAGCTCGGCGAGCCGGGGCTCGGCGGCGAGCTGGGCGGCGGTGCGCTGCTCGGCGGCCAGGGCGCGCTGGGCGGCGGCGCGGGCGTCGCTGGCGCGGGCGGCGGCGAGTTCGGCGCGGCCCTCCTCGGCGGCGGCCTCCCGGGTCCGGGCGGTGGCCTGCTCGGCGGCGGCCCGGGCCTGGTCGAGGGCGGTGGTGGCGCTCTGCTCGGCGTCGGCGGCGCGCAGCGCGGCGCGGGCCGGGTCGGGGTCGTCGGCGGCGTCGATCCAGCCGGCCGCGATCGCCGCCTGGGTCTCCTGCTCGACCTCGGCGAGTCGCTGGCGGAGGTGATCGGCCTCGCTGCGGGCCTTCTGGCCGGCGGTGGCCGCGGCCAGGCCGTCGGCCTGCGCCCGGGCGCCGTCGGCCTGCAGCTCGGCGGCCCGGGCCTCCTCGGTCTCGGCGCGCTCCTCGGCGGTGGTGGCGGCGGCCTCCAGGGCGTGGGCCAGGGCGCCGGCGGCCTGGGCACGGGCGGCCAGCGCGGGGGCGGCGTCCAGCTCGGCCTCGCGGATCGCGGCGGCGACCCGGGCCGCGCGGTCGGCGGCGGCGCGGTGCCGCAGCACCGCCTCGGCGGCCTGCCAGGCGGCGTGCAGGGTGCGCGCGTCGAGCAACTCCCGGCGCAGCGCGGCGGCCTCGGCGGTGGCGGCGGCCAGGCTGAGCGTGGCGTGCCGATGGGTCAGCTCCGCGGTGATCAGCGAGTGCCGGGTGCGGTCGGCCTCGGCGGCGGTGACCGCGCCGGCCGCGGCGGCGACCTCGATCGCCAGGTCCTGCACCCGGTCGCGCTCGGCGCCGGCCCGGGCGGCCAGCGCCTGGGCCAGCCGGCGGGTGCGCCGCTCGGCGCCGCGGTGGGTGTCGCGGACCGACTCGCGGGCGGCGGTGGCCTCCACGATGCGCTGCAGCAGGTCGAGCGAGCCGGCCGTGAAGTCGCGCTCGGCGCCGAGTTCGGCGCGCCGGCCGAGCTTGGCGGCGAAGCCGTGCACCAGGTCGGCCAGGCCGTCGGTGTCCCGGGTGTCGGTGACCGCGCGCAGCAGCAGGTCGGTGAAGTCGGCGTCGTGCTTGACCGCGAAGAGGCCGGCCGCCTCGCCCTCGTCGGCGTTCATCTCACGCTGGTAGCGGAAGAGTTCGGGGTCCAGACCGAGCTCGCCGAGGTGCTCGTTCCAGCGGTCGTGGATGTCCTCGAAGGTCAGGTCGAGGTAGGGGTAGGCCTTGCCGGCCTCGGTCATCGCGTCCCGGAAGCCCTTCATGGTCCGGCGGCGGCCGCGCGGACGGGCGTTCGGGTCGCCCAGGGTGGCGCGCTCGGCCACCGGGAGGGAGTCCAGGGTCAGGCCGGGGCCGGGCCGGAACGAGTACCAGCTCTCGGCGAACTTGCGCGGGTCGGAGGAGACCTGGCGGCCGCGCCACTCGCTGACCTTGCCGACCACGATCAGCTCGCCGGTGACGGTGTGCTGCCACTCCAGGGCGACGTGGCCGCAGTCGTCGGCCAGCAGGAACTTGCGGAGCACGCCGGAGCTGGCGCCGCCCAGGGTGTTGCGGTGCCCCGGGAGCATCACCGAGAAGATCAGCTTGAGCAGGACGGACTTGCCACCGCCGTTCTCCAGGAAGAGCACGCCGGCCGGGGCCGGGCGGCGCTGCGGGCCCTCCGGCTCCTCACCGAACAGGCCGGGCTGCTGCGGGGCGGGGTTCGCCACCGGCTCGCCGACTCCGCGCAGGTCCAGCACCGTATCGGCGTAGCGGGCGCCGGCCGGTCCGATGGAGTAGAGGCGGATCCGGTTGAGCTCGTACATGAAGAGGCGGCCTTAGCGGGTGTGGGGGTTCGGGGGGCGTCGGAGGGACATCAGAGCGAGTGGAACGGCAGACCGGCGTCGGCGACCAGCTCGTCGCTCTGGTCGGCGGGCAGCAGGGTGGCGCTGCCGTCGGTGACCGGGACGACGCCGAGGTCGAGCAGCTCGGCCATGGCGGCGCTGCCGGCCAGGTCGCGGACCTGGAGTTGGTAGCGGGCGGTGGTGCGGTAGGTGCCGCCGGCGTCGTCCGCGGTCTTCTGCAGGAAGCCGGAGTCGACCAGGAAGGCCACCGCCTTGCCGGTGATGCCGATGGTCGAGCCGGACAGCCGGCGGGCGTCCTTGGTGGCGCCGGTGGCCGAGCGGCGGGCCCAGACCCGCCAGGCGGCCTCCAGGCCGGGCGCGTCGCTCGCCGGGTCGGTGTTGTCGCCGCTCTGCTCGGCCTGCTCCTCCAGCCGGCGGCAGGCCTGCCGGACGAAGGCGTCCACGCCGTTGACGGTGATCCGGCCGAGGTAGCCGTCGTCGGCGAGGTCCTCCGGCCGGGGGAAGGCCATCGCGGCCACCGCCAGGTGGGCCAGGCCGTGCAGGAAGCGGTCGGTGGTCTCGGAGGCGGCGCGGCGCGAGTAGTCGCCCATCTTCACCGCGAAGACCGAGTCCTCGGCGCCGGCCACGGCCATCCCGGCGCGGGCCGAGACCTCCAGCACGACCAGCCCGAGGCCGGTCGCGACGGCGTCCGCGAGCCGGGCGAACGGCGGGTCCTCGCGGTAGCGGCGGACCAGCTCCGCGTACTCGGCGTCGCGGGCGGGCAGCAGCTTGGCCTGCAGGCCGAAGGAGACCAGGCGGGCGGCGTCGGCCACGTCGCCCGGGGTGAGCGCCGCCGCCGGGGCGGGCTCGGCCTCGGCCGGCCGGACCGCGTCGTGAGGGGTGATCACGGGTGCTGCTCCTCGTACGGGTTGCTGGTCTGACGGGTGGTCATGGTAGGCCGCTGACGGGTGGTCACTGGGCGTCCTTCCGGTCGGCGGCCATCCCGGCGGCGTCCAGCAGGGCGCTGCCGACGATCAGGTCGGCGCCGCCGAACTCCGGGTCGGCCAGCCGGGTGCCGTCGTCCACCGCGAAGAGCAGCCGCTCCTCGCCCTGCCGGTAGGCGGTGCCGACCGGCGGGCTGGCCGCGTGCACGGCGAGCAGGGCGACCAGGTAGGGCAGCTCGGGGTCCTGCCGGCGGGCCTCGGCGAGCAGGCCGGAGAGCCGGCGGGGCGCCTCGGCGGGCAGGTCCAGCAGCTCCAGCGCCGCCTCCAGCTGGGCCTCGGAGAACCGACTGTCGTCCGGGGTGGCGACCAGGTCCGGGTCGGGCAGCTCGGCGCCCAGGTGCTCGCGCTCCACCGGCGGGGTGAGCAACAGGTCGACCAGGTCGGTGACCCGGACCGCGGTGGGGGTGCGCAGACCGGTGCCGCGCGCGAAGAAGGCATCAGTCGGGCGGATCGCCTGCTCGACCGGCAGCCGCAGCAGCGGTGCGACCAGCTGGCCGTAGAGGTCGATGCCGGCGCGCGCGGCGGGGGCGGCGAAGGCCTGCCGGTCCTGCTCGGCGCGGAACAGCGGGCCGGCCTCCAGCAGCCGGGTCTGCAGCTGGGTGTGCCGGCGGATGCAGTCCTTGACGATGTCCACCAGCTCGGCGGCCCGGCGCTTGTGCTCGCCGCCCTCGGCCTCGTCGCGGGCCCGGCGGATGTTGGTGAGGATCGCGTTCTCGTGCCGGTAGCGGTCGGCGATGTGGTCCAGTGCCTCGTCGATCAGGTCGGGGACGGCCTGCATCCAGTCGACCGCGCGGACGTTGCGACGGGTGGCGTCCAGCGCGCGGCGCAGCGTCTCGGCGTACTGGACGGTGCGGTAGCGGGCCTGCTCGGCGGCGAGCTGGGCGTCGGCCAGCCGACCGCGCCGGATCAGCACCTCCAGCTTGACCTCGGCCGCGATCTGGGCCGAGGTGACATCCGTGTCCAGGGCGCCGACCAGGACGTTGACCGCCTCGTCGGTGGTGCGCAGGTAGACCCCGCCGTCCGGGCCGGGGACCTCCTCGATCAGCTTGAAGTCGTAGTCGCGGCGCAGGTACTCACCGTCGGCGCCGAAGGTGCCGTAGACGGCGCGGAAGCCGCGGTCGACGCTGCCGACGTTGATCAGCGACTCCAGCACCCAGCGGGCCACCCGCTGGTGTTCGGTGGCCGGGCGCTCCGGGTGCTGGGCGGCCACCCGGGGCAACAGCCGGGCCAACACCAGCTCGCGGTCGGCGCCGGCGTCGAAGTCCATGTGCAGGGTGACCAGGTCGATCGCGGCCAGGCCGACCTCGGCCATGGCGTAGCCGCCGTACTCGCCGGCCAGGTTGACCTTGCGGTTGTCCAGGTCGTGCAGCGGGGCCGTGCAGGCCAGCGCCTTGAGCCGGCGGGCGAGGCCCTCGTCGGCCGCCGGGCCCGGCGCGGGGCGGGCACCGGCGGCGGACGGCCGGGCCTCACGGTCGACGGGCTGATCAGCGATGACGGTCACGGTGGACAAGATTAGGGCCCACGCGGACAAGGTCCGAAACGGGATCGCTCGTCCCGCTTCGTCCGGCCGTCCGCCGCGAAGTTGAACGCGTTCAATTCCACCCGTAGAGTCGGCCGCACCGGCGAACCAGCGCCGGCCCAGGGGGTCTGCCATGCACACTGTCCCGTCCACCGAGAGCCCGGCCGCCACCCTGCGCGGCGTCCGCCGCTGGCTGTGGATCTTCATCGTCTGCCTGGTGCTCAGCGGCCTCACCGCCTTCCCGCTGCGCCTCGAGAGCGCCTGGCTGGCCGAGACCGCGCACCGGCTCCCCACCCCGCCCGCCGTCCTCGGCTGGCTGGACCGGATCCGGACCGGCATCGCCGAGACCGACCAGCGCTACTCGTTCCTCGCCTACGGCACGGACTGGCTGGCCTTCGCCCACCTGGTGATCGCCGGCGCCTTCTGGGGCCCCCTCCGGGACCCGGTGCGCAACGTCTGGGTCGTCCAGTGGGCGCTCGGCGCCTGCGCCGGGATCATCCCGCTGGCGCTCATCTGCGGCCCGCTGCGCGGGATCCCGCCGTACTGGAGCTTTGTCGACATGTCCTTCGGGATCGTGGGCGCGGTTCCGCTGCTGATCGTGCTCCGCGGCATCCGCCGCCTCGCGGCCGCGGCGGGGGAGGCGGGTTCGGCTCGCCCGGCCTGAGGGGCCACTGCCGCCCCGGCGCCCGGGCTTCCCGCGCCCGGGGCCGCGCGGCTCAGGGCCAGAGCAGCGTGCGCTCCCAGGTCGGCGCGGTCGCCCGGCGGTAGCGGAGGCGGACGTGGTACCGATCGGCGGCGCCCTGCCAGAACTCGACCTCCCGCGCCCGCAACGCGTAGAGCGTGTGCGTCGCGGCGACGGTGTCGGGGCGGGCGGCCAGCAGGGCGGCGGCCCGGCCGGCGGCGGCCCGGTAGTCGGCCGGCGAGCCGAGCGGCTCGCTCTGGTGGCCGACCAGGATGGCGGTGCGGGCGGCGGGCGAGCGGGTGCGGAACTCGGCCGCGGCGTCGGCGGGGTCGGCCGTCTCGACCGGGCCGCGGATCCGGACCTGGCGGCCCAGCTGCGGCCAGTACACGGTCAGCGCGGCGTACGGGTGGGCGGCCAGTTGCCGCCCCTTGGGGCTCTGCGCGTCGGCCGCGAAGAGCCAGCCCGCGTCCCGGACGTCGACCTCACGCAGCACCAGGGCCCGGGCGTCCGGCAGGCCGTCGGCGTCCACCGTGGCGAGCGTGACGATCTGCGGGTCCGGCACGTCGGCGGCGACCGCCTCGGCCAGCCAGGCGAGGAAGAGGGTGGCCGGCTCGGCCGGCGCCCGGTCGGGCTCGAAGGACGGCAGGGCGCGGGCCATCGGCGGGCGGTCGCGCAGCAGTTCCGCGAGGCTTGTCGGGATCGGGGCCTGGGACCGGTCGCTCTGCTCGGGCACGTCGGCCTCCCTTGGTGTCTGACGGACGGCCAGCGTACGGGAGCGCGAGGCCGCGGCGCCCGGTTCGGCCGGACGGGGGAGGGCGGCTCCGGGCCTGCCCCGCGACGGGGTGGTGGCAGGGGACCGCTCTCCCGGCGAAGCCCTACGATCGCCTCGGGAACCCGCAGCAGCGCTAGGAGGCGGACCGTCGTGACCGGTGCGGTGATCGATCTCAATGCGGACCTCGGCGAGGGGTTCGGACGCTGGACGCTGACCGACGACGAGGCCTTGCTGTCGGTGGTGACCAGCGCCAACGTCGCGTGCGGATTCCACGCCGGCGACCCGTCGACGATGCGGCGGGTCTGCGCGCTGGCGGCCGAGCGCGGGGTGCGGATCGGCGCCCAGGTCTCCTACCGCGACCTGGCCGGCTTCGGCCGGCGGGCGATGGACGTGCCGCCCGAGGAGCTGGCCGACGAGATCGCCTACCAGATCGGCGCCCTGCAGGTGTTCGCCCGGGCGGCGGGCTCCCGGGTCAGCTACGTCAAGCCGCACGGCGCGCTCTACAACCGGGTGGTCTCCGACAGCGAGCAGGCCGAGGCGGTCGTCGCCGGGGTGCTACGGGCGGGCGCGATCTGCGACGGGCCGCTGCCGGTGCTCGGCCTGCCCGGCTCGCGGCTGCTGACGGTGGCCGAGGGGGTCGGGCTGCCGGTGGTCACCGAGGCGTTCGCGGACCGGGCGTACACCTGGGCCGGCACGCTGCTGCCGCGCAAGGACCCGGAGGCGGTGATCACCGACCCGGAGGCGGTGATCGCCCGGGCGGTCGGGATGGCCCGGGACGGGCTGGTCACCGCGGTCGGCGGCGAGCCGGTGGCGGTGGACGCGCGCTCGCTCTGCGTGCACGGGGACACCCCGGGCGCCGCCCAGCTGGCCTGGCGGGTGCGCGGGGCGCTGGCCTCGGCCGGGATCCGGGTCGAGGCTTTCACCTGACAACCGTTCAAACACATGGAGGGGGAGGCGGGATGCTCGAGGTACGTCCGGTCGGCGAGCGGGCGCTGCTGCTGACGGCCGGCTCGGCGGAACAGGTCGCCGCGCTGTACGCGCGGGTGCTGGCGGAACGGGCGGCGGGACGACTGGGCGAGGTGACCGAGGTCGTCCCGGCCGCCCGGACCGTACTGCTGGACGGGGTGGCCGAGCCGCGCGCGCTGGCCCGGACACTGGCCGGCTGGACGGTCCGCGCCACCGAGCTGCCGGCGGGGCCCCTGCTGGAGGTGCCGACCGTGTACGACGGCGCGGACCTGGCCGAGGTGGCGGCGCACTGGGGCGTGGACGAGGCCGGTGCGGTGGCGCTGCACAGCGGGATCGAGTACCGGGTGGCGTTCTGCGGCTTCGCGCCCGGCTTCGGCTACCTGACCGGCCTCGGCGACCGGTACGCGGTGCCGCGCCGGGCGACCCCGCGGGCCGCGGTGCCGGCCGGCGCGGTCGCGGTGGCCGGGCCGTACACCGGGGTGTACCCGCGCTCCTCCCCCGGCGGCTGGCAGCTGCTGGGGCGCACCGAGCTGGTGCTGTGGGCCGAGACCCGGGAGCCGGCGGCGCTGCTGGCGCCCGGGGTGCGGGTGCGCTTCGTCCCGGTGGCGGGTGGCCGGTGAAGCCGATGCTGCTGGTCGAGCACCCCGGCCCGCTGACCACCGTGCAGGACCTGGGCCGGCGCGGCGTGGCGCACCTGGGCGTGCCGCGGGCCGGCGCGCTGGACCGGCCCGCGCACCGGGCGGCCAACCGCCTGGTCGGCAACCCGCCCGGGACCGCCACCCTGGAGACCACCATGGGCGGCGTCGCGCTGCGGACGCTGGGTGCCCCGGTGCTGGTCGCGGTGACCGGCGCGCCGTGCGCGGTACGGGTGGACGACCGGCCGGCGGCCTGGGGCGCGGCGGTCCTCGTCCCACCGGGTGCGCGGCTGGACGTCGGCCCGGCCGACGTCGGCGTGCGCTGCTACCTCGCGGTCCGCGGCGGGTTCGCGCCGCCCGCCGTGCTGGGCAGCCGCTCCACCGACCTGCTCGCCGGGCTGGGCCCGTCCCCACTGCGGACCGGCGACCGGCTGCCGGTGGGCGAGGAGTTCGACGGGGCGCCCGCCGAGCTGGTGCCGCTGCCCGCCGTGCCCACCGAACTGGTGCTGCGGCTGGTCCCCGGACCGCAGGCGGACTGGTTCCGTCCTGGCACGCTCGCCGCGCTGGCGGCGACCCGCTACCGGGTGGCGGCGGCCAGCAACCGGATCGCGCTGCGCACCGAGGGACCCGCCCTGGTCCGCACCCGCCCGGGCGAGCTGGCCAGCGAGGGCATGGTGCTGGGCGCGGTCCAGGTGCCGCCGGACGGGCAGCCGGTGATCTTCCTGGCCGATCATCCGACCACCGGTGGCTACCCCGTGGTCGGTGTGGTGCCGGAGGCCGACCTGGCCGCCGCGGCACAGGCCAGGCCGGGGGTCCCGATCCGGTTCACGCCGTGCGGCGGGCGGAGTTGACCTTGCCCCTGGGGGAAGGCCCAGCATCGGTCGGGCCGGGCGAGGGACCCGGCCCGAGGAGGGCGAGCGTGCCAGTGAGCGGGGACGAACCGACGACCAGCGCCGACCTGCTGACCATCGGCGCCTTCGCCCGGGCGTCCCGGCTGTCGCCGAAGGCGCTGCGGCTCTACGACGAGCTGGGCCTGCTGCCCCCGGCCGAGGTCGACGAGCGGTCCGGCTACCGCTACTACCACCCCGCCCAGCTGGATCGGGCGCGCCTGGTGGCCTGGCTGCGCCGGCTCGGCATGCCGCTGGCCCGGATCCGGCTGGTCTGCGACCTGCCGCCGGCCCGCGCCGCCGAGCAGGTCGGCGCCTACTGGGCGCGGGTGGAGGCCGAGACCGCCGCCCGCCGGGAACTCGCCGCCTTCCTCGTGGACCAACTGTCCGGAAGGAACAGCACCATGACCGGAACCACCGCCCCGCTGGGCATCCGCTACGCCGCCCGATCCGACATCGGCCGGGTCCGCACCCGCAACGAGGACTCCGTCCACGCCGGTCCCCGCCTGCTGGCCGTGGCCGACGGGCTGGGCGGCCGCGCCGGCGGCGACCGGGCCAGCGCCGCCGCGATCGGCGCGCTCCGCCGGCTGGACCACGCGCTGCCCACCGGCGACCTGCTGAACGCGCTGGAGGAGGCGGTGGCCGAGGCCGACGCCGAGCTGCGCGGCCTGGTGGCGGCCGAGCCGGAGCTGGCGGGCCTGGGCACCACGCTCACCGCGCTGCTCTGGTCCGGCTCGCAGCTGGCGCTGGTGCACATCGGTGACTCGCGCGCCTACCTGCTGCGCGACGGCGAGCTGTTCCAGATCACCCACGACCACACCCTGGTGCAGTCGATGGTCGACGACGGCCGGCTCACCGCGGACGAGGCGGCCACCCACCCGCAGCGGTCGCTGCTGCTCCAGGCGCTGACCGGCGAGAAGCGGGTCAAGCCGGACCTCTCGCTGCTCACCGCCCGCGCCGGCGACCGCTACCTGCTCTGCTCGGACGGCCTCTCCACGGTGCTGCCCGCCGATCGGCTGCACACCGCGCTGAGCGCGATCGCCGACCCGGAGCAGGCGGTCCAGCAGCTGATCGAGCTGGCCAACCGGGCCGGCGGCCCGGACAACATCGCCTGCGGGGTCGCCGACGTGGTCGAACTCCCGGAGACCGCCGAGCTCAGCGCTCCCGGGCGGTGAGCCGGCCGCGCACGGCGGCGTGCACCTCGGCCTCCTCGGCCGGATCGGCCGCGAGCCGGCGCAGCCGCTCCAGCACCCGGGCGTCGCCCGTGGTCACCACGTGCCGGGCGGCCAGCTCGCGGGTGCTCTCCTCGCAGTCCCAGAGGCACTCGACCGCGGGGCCGCTGGCGAACCAGCGGTCGGTGGCCGCGAGCGCCCGGGCGGCCCGGCCGCGCAGGTCGGACGAGGCGGCCTCGCCGTAGATGTGCCGCAGGGTGCAGACGGCCTCGGTGGCGGCCAGCCGCCCGACCCCGTCCACCAGCCCGCCCAGGCCGGCACCACCGACCCCGCGGACCAGCACCCACCGGCGCAGCCCGGCCACCAGCACCGGCACGTCCTCGGCGGTGCCGATGTCGGCGAGCAGGCAGACCGCGGCCTCGCCGAGCGCGCTGTCCGCGCCGCCGGTGGCCGGGTCGATCCAGCGGCGGGCCTGCTCCAGCGCGCCCGGGCCGCGCATCCGGCCCACGGTCTCCAGGGCGGCCTGGACGATCCGCGGGTCGGCGTCGGCGACGGCCGCCTCGATCAGCTCGGGCACCGCCGGGTCCCGCTGGTCGACCAGGTGGCGCAGGGCGGCCCGGCGGGCGCCCTGCTCACCCTGCCGGGCGGCGGCCAGTACGGTCGCGCGGTCCTCGGGGCGGACGACGGCGGCCAGGCACCGGGCGGCCGCGGCGGCCCGGCGGTCCACGGCGGCCGGGTCGGCGTCGTCGTCCCGGCCGCCCACCGGTTCCAGCGGGTCCGCGGGCTGCCCGGGCTCCCGCCGGTCGGCCCAGGCCAGCACGTCGGCGACACTCCAGCCGGGGGTGACATCACGCCGGTTGAGTTGACGCTGCCAGAGATCGAACGGCGACTGCTCGCTCGCGGCGGCCACCCGCGGGTGGTGGGCGGCCCAGAGCCGCCAGGGTCGCGGTTCGTAGGCGGAGCGGATCGCCGCGCGCAGCTCGGCCTCGCCCTGCGGGTCGGCCGGGAAACGCCGCAGCACGGCCGGGGCGAGCACGAGCAGCGCGTGGTCGTCGTCGCGCAGCGCCAGCTCGTCGAGCGCCCAGGCCCAGTTGGTGCCCTCGGCGACGTACCGGCGGAGCAGCAGCAGGGCGTCCCGCCGGCCGTACGCGGCGAGGTGGCCGAGCACCGACAGGGCCAGGCCGGTACGGCTCTCGTCGTCGTCGAGCAGGTCGTCGGCGCAGGTCAGGTGGCGCTCGATGCCGCCGAGTGGGGCCTCCAGCTCCATGTAGACCCGGGCGTAGTAGAGGGAACGGTTCTCAACCTGCCAGTCGGCCCTGGGGTCGCTCGTGACGCACTCCTCCAGCGCGGCGATGGCCTCGTCACGGTCCGCTGCGAGCGCATGCAGCTGCCCGTCGCCGCGGCCTCGCTGGAGCAGGCCGAGCAGGCTGGCACTGGGGGCTATCACGGGCTCGAACATGAGGTCAGCATCCGTTGCGGCGGTCGTCGAGGCAACGGGATTTCCGTCGCCGGGGGTCTGGGTGGTCACGCTGGGCGGGCGCCCGGGCGCCGGAATCACCGAAGGTTACCGCCTGCGCGACCCTGGCGCACATAGTGCGGCGAATCGGGCCCCGGCGTCCCGGCAAGCAGCGAAGCACCGGACATTGGCATATGCCAGAGAACCATGCCTGAGAAATTCGCCGATCCTGGCACGGCAGTGCCGCCGCTGTGCCAGAGTCGTCGGCGAGCACCCCTCTCCTCTGCTTCTGGACTGGAAGGGACCATGAGTCTGCCTGGCGCGGCCACCGAGGCCTCCGGCACCGCGGCGCACAGCGCCGCCACCGCCGTCTGGAACCTGGCCGAGGACACCGTGTACTGGTCCGCGGCCGTGTTCCGACTGCTCGGCCACGACCCGGCGCTGGGCCCGCTGACCCTGGACCAGCTCCCGGGCCGACTGGTCCCGCAGGACCGCCCGGTGCTGTGCCGGATGGTCACCGCGGCGCTGGTGCACGGGCGGCCGCTGGACGGCACGGTCCGGGTGGCCCGGGCCGGCGGCGGCGCGTCCGTGCACTGCTCGGGGCGGCCCGAGCTCGACCCGGACGGCCAGGTGGTCTCGCTCCGCCTGCGGCTGCGCGCCTGCTGAGCCCGAGCGCCCTGGAGTACCCTCGGCCCGACCCACCCGCGCACACCGGCGCCCGCCCCCGGCACTTATGCTGTGGCCGCAGTGTCGGCACAGGGCGGACCTGCACGAGGGAGGACCCCTACCGATGGACAGCCAGATTCTCCACAAGGCCACGTTCCTGCTGCACGAGTGCCACGAGCCGGAGCAGGTCGTCGTCGAGCGCCTCAAGGACTACTACCCGCACCTCAGCCTGACCGAGCGCGAGCGCTACGTCAGCGAGGCCTGGGACCAGGTGCACGGCGCCGCCGCCGAGAACTGAGCCGGGCGCGCTACGACGCGGGGCGGCGGGTCGGCGGCACCGCCGCCCTGATCCGCGCCCGCAGCTCGGCCACCTGCGGCAGCGCCCGGTAGCGGTCGGTCAGCCGGTACATCCGGCGCAAGCGGTCCCAGGTGCGGTGCGAGGAGGTGTGGCCGATCTGGGCCAGCGCCAGCTCGGTGTAGTGCCGCCCGCCCTCCGGCTCGCCGCCGATCCAGTGCACCGAGGCCATCGAGAGCAGGTCCAGCAGCGCCGAGCGCTCCTGCCCCCGCGCGGGCCGCTGGTACAGCGCGGCCTCGACGTGCCGCCGGGCCGGCACCAGGGCCGCCGGATCGTGCTCGGCCAGCGTCCGGTAGATCAGGCCGCTCATCCCGTTGAGCTCGGCCTCGTCGAACTTGCACATCCAGGCCGGGAGCGGCTCCGTGATCTCCTGGACGAACAGCTCCTCCGCCTCCCCGAGCAGCCGGGTGACCTCCTGGGAGTTGCCCAGTGAGGCCTGCGCCCAGGCCTCCACCGTGTTGAGCATCGCCCGGGTCTGCGGCAGACTCTGCGCGCCACCGCTGGCACGGGCCAGCCGCATCAGGTCCAGCGCCTCGTCGGCCCGGCCGTGGTGCAGCATCTGGCGGGCGGCCCGGGAGATCGCCTCGCCGGCTCTGGGCCGGTCACCGGCCTCCCGGGCGGCCTGGGCGGCGATCACGAAGTAGCGCTGGGCGGCCGACTCCAGCCCGATGTCGTGCGACATCCAGCCGGCCAGCACCGCCAGGTTGGCCGCCACCAGCCAGAGCCGGCAGGCGAGTTCCGGCGGGTGGCGGTGGGTGAGCAGCCCGCCGACCTCGTTCAGCTGGCCGATCACCGCCTTGCGCTGCAGGCCACCGCCGCGTGAGGCGTCCCAGGCCCGGAACACCTCGACCGAGCGCTCCAGCGACTCGACCTCCTCCGGCCCGATCGGGCCGGGCTCGTAGACGTCGACCAGCGGGCGACCGGCCTCGGCCGTGATCGCCTGGCGCTGTCCGGGCAGCGCGGCCTGCGCGGCGCCGGCCCCGGTGAGCCAGTCGTAGAGGGATTCGGGGACGACCGAGAGGCCGGGCAGTGCCGTGCCCGGGCTCAGCGGTCCGCGTCGGTTCAGCATGAGATCCATTCCCGTGAACTCGGTGAGGATCTCCGCCGTCCGCTCCGGCTCCCGGCGGGCGCCCTGTTCCGCCCGTCCCGCACTGGTCCGCCGGTGCCGCGTCAGGCCGAGGTCCTCGATGGTGACGACACGGCCGAGCCGCTCGGTGAACACGGCCGCCAGCACCTGCGGCACCGGGTCGCGGGGGATCTCCCCCTGCTCGATCCAGCGCCGCACCCGCGAGGTGTCGGTGGACAGCTGCTGCTGACCCAGCGCGGCACCACGCTTGTTGACCAGCCGAGCCAACTCGCCCTTGGACCATCCGGTCAGGGCGAAGAGGTCGGCGAGTCTGGTGTTGGGTTCCTTGCCCACTTCAAGCCCCCAGGCTCCTCGGCTGGTTCGAGACTAATGGGCCGTCATGTGCCACGCGAGCATTCGCCAGGCTTTCGCCAGGCCTCGCCCAGTGGTCAGCCAGTGGCTTCTCGGTGTCAGGTAGAGAAGCGCCAACCCAACCCCGGGCCGAGAGTTCGGGGCGGGGACGGCGACCGGGTGGCGTGACGGCGCCGTCCCCGGCCGACCGGGCGGTCCGCGCATGTCCCCAGGGTGCGCGGGCCATCGGAACGGCCGGGAACGGAGCTGCGCGCGCCCCCGGCGCGCGGTCGACCGCCGACCCACCCCCCGCGCGCGGTCGTCGCTTCCGGTACGCCGGAGCGCGCTCCCCGTACACCGGGGTGCGCACCCTTTGCACGCCGCCAGTGCCGCCGCACTGGCTGACATATGCCAACGGCAAGGAAGGGATCTCCTCCACCCCATGTACCCCTCAGCGACTTCCCCCACCGCGCCCCGGACCGGTGCCGCCCAGCGCCCGCCAACCGCGGCGATCCGCCGGCCCGGGCCGAAGCCTCCGCTGCCCGCCCGTCCCGCGGGGCGCGTCGAGGCACCGGGGTTCGCGCCGCGCGCCGGGGCCGACCGCCTGCTGCGCCCCCGCGCGCCGCAGCCCGCCCCCGCCGTCGAGCGGGCCGATCCCGCCGCGCTGGCCGCCCCCGCGGTCCGCGCCGCGCTGGCCCACATCACGCGGATATGTCCGGCGTTCTCGCCGCGGCAGGTGCTGCGGGAGGACAGCCGGCACATCCTGGTCACCGGGCTGATCGGGCGCACCGCGGTGGTCGCCAAGTGCCTTGCCCCGCAACCCGCGCAGAGCGAGCGGCGGGCGGTGCTGGTGGAGCGGTTCCACCGGGAGGTGGCGGTCTACCGGGCGTTCGTCCGGCACCGTCCGCCGGTCCGGATGCCGCGGCTGGTCGCGGCGGACCACGATCGCTGCGTGCTGGTGATGGAGCGGATCCCGGGCCGGCCGGCCGCGTTGGAGCGGCACCCGGCCAACGCGCCGACGCCGGGCGAGGTTCGCGCGGTGCTCGGCTCGATCCGGGCGCTCAACCTCTGGCGGCCGCCGACCGACGTCTTCCAGCAGCCGCTGGACTACCAGGTGGAGATCAGCCGGTTCCACTCGATCGGCCAGCTGACCGACCGGGACGCCGGGGACCTGCGTCAGCTGCTGTACGGACTGGCGCACACCGCACCGCAGTTGTGCCACGGCGACGCACTGCTGTCCAACATCCTGCTGGCGCCCTCCGGTCCGGTCCTGGTCGACTGGGAGCAGGCCGGCTGGTACCTACCCGGCTACGACCTGGCGGTGCTCTGGAGCGTGCTCTCCGGCGACACCGCGGCCCGCCGACAGATCAGCCAACTCGCCCAGGTCGGCGGCACCTTGGCGCGGGACGCGTTCCTGGTGAACCTGGTGCTGGTGCTGATGCGGGAGTTGCGGCTGTACGACGTGCCGGGTGCCGGGGAGGAGCAGCGGATCATGATCCGGCGGCTGTACGACGACGCGGCGCTCGCCCGTCGGGCGGTCCGGGCCGCGGTGGGCACCCGCTGAGCGCGCGAGGGCGACAGGCCGGGCCCGAGGTCCGGCGGGCCCGACCCGCGAGCCGGCTGTGACCCGTGAGCCGGCTCCGGGCGTGGTCAGCCCCGGGCCAGCGCGGCCCGGCCGGCGGCGGCCAGCACCGCCGTCTCGGCCGGCCCGTGCGGCCGGCCGCTCAGCACGTCCCGCAGGTGGCGCTCCAGCGGGTGGCGCCGGCTCAGCCCGGCGCTACCGGCGAGCGCCACGGCCCGCTGCACCGCCTCGACCGCCGATCGGCTGACCAGCAGCCCCACCACGCCGGCCCTGCCGACCGCCTCCGACCCGCCCGCGTCGATCCGGGCCGCCACCCCCGCGAGCAGTTCCTCGGCGCCGATCAGCGTACTCTCCACCTCACCGAGCGCCGCGCGGTGGCCTTCGCCCGGGCGCTCCGCACCGGCCGGCCGCCGCCGGGCCAGGAAGCGCACCAGCCAGTCCCGGGCCGCCCGGCCCACCCCGAGTTGCACCGCGGCCGGCGCCAACTCCCGCCAGGCGGCGGTGAGTCCATCGTCCAGCCCGCCGTCCACCGTATTGTGCGCGGCCAACTCATCAGCCGGAGCGTCGGGTTCCGCACGCAGGTCGAGCGCTGCCTCCGCCGGCACCCGAACCCCGCCGAGCAGCACGTCGTGTCCCGCGCTGGCCCGCAGGCCCAGCTGGTCCCAGACCGGATCGACCTCCACGCCCGGACTGTCGCCACGGACCAGGAAGGTCCCGGTGCGCGGCCGGGGCTCGTCGGTCCGAGCCCGCACCAGCATCCAGGCCAGCGCTTCGGCGCCGGTGCAGCCGGTCTTCCGGCCGGTCAGCAGCCAGCCGCCGCCGTCCCAACGGGCCACCGTGGGCTGGTTCGTGGCCGGATCCGGGCCGAGCGTGCCGACCAGCGCCGGGCCGCGCCGGGACTCCGCCAGCAGCCGGCGGTAGCCCGCGGCGGGCCAGCGGCCGGTGCGGGCCTGCTCGGCGTGGAGCAACAGGGTGCCGGCCGCGACCAGGGCCACCGAGGCGTCCCCACGGCCGAGTTCGGCCAGCACCCGGAGGGTGTCGGCGAGCGATCCGCCGGGGCCGCCGTAGTGCCGGCCGACCGTCAGGGTGAGCAGACCGGCCTCGTGCACCGCCTCGATCCCCTGGTACGGGAAGGTCGCGTCGCGGTCGTGTTCCTCGGCCCGGGCGGCCAGCAGGTCGACCACCCGGGGCAACCCGGCGAGCGCCGTGGCGAGGGGGGACTGATCGTTCAGGGGTTCCATGGCGCTGCCTCCGGGCGTCCGGCGTGGGGCGCGGCAGCCGGCGGCTGCACGGCGCTGGGGGCGTGCGGGTGCGGACGGCCCGGGAGGTCGCGGAGCCCCGGCGCCGCCGTCCGCGGTCGGGGCGCGGAGACCCGGGACGACGGCCTCAGAGACAGATCGCGCTGGCGGTGCGCCGCAGGTCCAGATAGCTGCGGCGGGTCAGCAGCGGGCGGCGGGACGACATGGTGGTGACTGTACGAAGGGTTGATCACCAGCGTCAAGCGCTGGTTGACGCTGGCGCCGGTGGCGGTCCGGCCCTGCCGGCGACGCCTTCCGACTCAGCCCTGCTGGAAGAGATCGGCCGACAGCGGCTTCAGCAGCTGGTAGAGATCGTCCGCGATCGGCCGGTCCCACGAGGCGATGGTCACCTGGACGTTGTCGCTGCGGTCGAACTGGGCGCAGAACACCCGCTCCTCGCTGACCTTGACCTTCTTCACGATCAGCAGGTCGTCGCCGAGCATCACCGGGAAGTCCTCGGCCGACACCAGCTCGACCGGCTCGTCGTTCTCCAGCGCCGCGAGCAGCTGTCTGATCTCGAACGGAACCCCGTCCGGGGTGTCCCGGGCCGGCGACCCCTCGGGCAGGTTTCCGATGAACATCGCCGGGCCCCGGCCGCCGAACAGGTCGTACCGGAGGAAGATCCCCTGACAGGAGCCGTCCGGGCCGGTCATGATCGCGGCACCGAAGAGCCCGGGCCAGTCACCCGGGTCCATCGCGAGCACGTCGAAGTCCGGGCCCGCGGGGGTGCCGGAGCGTCGGCGGAGAAAAGACATGCCGCCATCGTACGTGTCCCAGGTCCGGGGGCCCTCACCGGGCGGCCAGTCGGGGACGGGTGGACGCACTCTCAGAGACGAATGTTGACGCTGAGCAACCGTCCGGGCTACGGTCGCGGATGTACGGCAGCTGCTGTGGACGCTTTCCATGTGGGGGTGGCCTGCTGTGGCGCACCTGTGTGCGCTCTTCCTCCCTTACGCACATCGTCGTACCGCAGCTGCAAGGTTCAGCGCACAGCACCCCTTCACCCAAAGCCTGGTTCGCGGGTTCCCCGACACCCGTCGCACTCGCGGACCACGCCCGGGACACCGACGCGTGGGGGCGTTCGGATCCCGGGCAGCGGCGGCCTGGGCTTCAGGCCCCGCCGCCGACCTCCCGGCGACTGCCGGTCCCCTGGGACCGGCTCGGGGAACCACCTCGGGAGGGGGCCCGGCCTCGCGAGCCGGGTCGTACGGCAGACGCCGTGCACGACCGCGTGGGGGCGGTCGGCACGGCGTCTGCCCCACTCGCCGCCACCGCACCGGACTCCGAGGCCGGCCGGCGACACGAAACCGCCGCCGCACCGGAGTCCGGTACGGCGGCGGAGGTTCGTGGATCCCCCGGCCTCAGGTCAGGTCGAACTCGCCGTCCCGCGCCCCGAGGACAAAGGCGCGCCACTCGCCCGGGGTGAAGACCAGCACCGGCCCGTCCGGGAAGCGACCGTCGCGCATCGCGATGTAGCCGTCCACGAAGGCGATCTGGACGTCCCCCGGCGACCCGTCGGGCTGGGGAGCGGAGAGCCAGGTCGCCCCGCTGGTGTCCAGCTTCGGCTTGCGCTGCTGCGGGACGGCCTCCGAGGCCTGGGTCTCCTGGGCCTGGGCGCCCTCCGAGTGCTCGACGGTCCCACTGGTATCAGTGTTGCCTGCCACTGCTGTTGCTCCTCCCGATGACATCCGGAGGCCAGCGTAGCCGTCCGGTCGCGGAGCGGAGGCGGCCTCGGGCGGACTCCTCGCCGGCCGGCCCACACCGACCGGGGCCGGTGCCTGGCCGGGGCCCGCACCGGCCCGCCGGGCCCCTGGCCCGACCGCACCGCCCTCCTGCCCGGCGGTCGCGGTCCGGCCCCGAACCGCATATGTGCCGGCCGCCCGGCGTGCGCACGGGACGGGGCCGGGCGAGTTTGCGAGAGTGGGCAGCGCAGCGAGCGCGGGGCAACGCCGGCCGGGCGGCCGGTTCGACCGAGGAGAGCGGGGAGCAGTCGATGGGCCAGCGGGACAGCACCGAGGCCGAGGTCATCCCGATCCGGGAGGCGCCCTCGGTGGCGCGGGTGCCGAGCCAGTCGCCGGTGCGGTCCGCCGCGCTGGGCCGGGTCGGCGTGGTGCTGGTGTCGCACAGTCGGGACCTGGCGCAGGACGTCGCCGACCTGGCCCGGGCGATGGCGCAGACCGGCGACCCGGCCCCGGTCGCCGCCACCGGCGGCCACCCGGGCGACGGGCTCGGCAGCAGCGCGCTGCTGATCGCCGCCGCCGCCCGTCGGGTGGACCAGGGGCACGGGGTGGCCGTGCTGGCCGACCTGCCGGCCGCCGTGCACGTGGTGCAGGCGCTGCTCGCGGCGGCGGACGAGCACGGGCTGCCGTTCCCGGTCCGGTTCGCCGACGCGCCGTTCGTGGAGGGGGCGGTGGCCGCCGTGGAGACCGCCTCGGCCGGCGGCGACCTGGCCGCCGTGCTGGACGCCGCCGAGGAGACCTACCGCCAGCGCAAGGTCTGACGGGCGCACCCGGCCGAACGGGTCCACGGAACGTGTCCGAGCCGCTACGATCGGCATCGGTCGTCGGCGGGCGACCGCCGTCGGTGCCGGGTCGGGCTTCCGGGCGGGATCCAGGAGGGCACGCATGCGTGTGGTCGTCACCGGCGGAGCCGGGTTCATCGGGGCCAACCTGGTGGCCGAGCTGCTCGCTCGCCGGCAGGTCACCGAGGTCCGGGTGGTGGACGACTTCAGCACCGGCCACAAGAGCAACCTGGCCGGACTCGCCGTGACGCTGTACGAGGGGTCGGTGCTCGACCCCGAGCTGCTGGACGAGGCCTTCGCCGGCGCCGACGCGCTGGTCCACCTGGCCGCCCTCCCGTCCGTGCCGCGCTCGGTGGCCGATCCGCTGGCCAGCCACCACGCCAACGCCACCGGCACCCTGCAGGTGCTGGAGGCGGCCCGGCGGGCCGGCGGGCCGTACGTCGCGGCGGCCTCGTCGTCCTCGGTCTACGGCGCCAACCGTGAGCTGCCCAAGCGGGAGACCATGCGGCCCGCGCCGATGAGTCCGTACGCGGTCGGCAAGCTCGCCGCCGAGTCGTACCTGGCGGCCCACCACCACTGCTACGGGCTGGACGTGCTGCCGCTGCGGTTCTTCAACGTCTTCGGGCCGCTGCAGTCGGCCGACCACGCCTACGCGGCGGTGGTGCCGGCCTTCCTGGACGCCGCGCTGGCCGGGCGGCCGCTGACGGTGCACGGCGACGGCAGGCAGAGCCGGGACTTCACCTACGTCGGCACGGTGACCGAGGTACTGACCGAGGCGGTGCTGCGCCGGGTGGCGCACCCGGACCCGGTCAACCTCGCGTTCGGGACCAGGACCACCCTGCTGGAGCTGATCGCCCAGCTCGGCACGGTGCTCGGGCGGCCGCCGGCCGTGGTCCACGCCGCGCCACGGCCCGGCGACGTCCGGGACTCGCAGGCTGACGCCACCCGGCTGCGTGCGCTGTTCCCGCGGGTCGTCCCGGTGCCGCTGGCCGAAGGGCTGGCGCGGACGGCCGCCTGGTTCCGGGGTCGGTAGGCGGACCGGCCCGCGGTGTCGGATCCGGGTCGTTCCCCGGAGGTCTGTGGCGCTCCTGCCCGGGGTTTGTGAAGGGACCTGCCGGCCCCGGGTTCGTGACGGAAGCTGTCAGAGGGGACTCCGGCCCGCCGCGCGCTGGAGGCGACTTTCGCCGGCCGCGCGGTACAACCATCCACCGGCCATACGAGTCCTGACTACATTGCACCAACTGACGCCGGGGCCACCCCCCGGCCACGCCTGGGGGGCACTGTGCCGCGACCGGACACCACGCCGGACCTGCCGGACCTGAGGACCGCGCCGTACGCCGAGCCCTGGCCGTCCGCGTCCCGATCCACCACCCCGGACCGGCCGGCAACGGCCGACCGGCTGGTCCAGTGGCTGCGCTACTCCCCCGCCCAGCCGATCCTCCGGGCCCGGGCGGCCCGGCGGCTGCCCGTGCTCGCCTACCGGCGGGTGCCCGACCGGTGGCGGTTCGGCGCCCAGCTGGACCGGCTCTGCCGCACCGCCGTGCCGATCTCGCTGTGGGCGCTGGAACAAGCCCTCGCGGAGCGGCGTCCGCTGCCGCCGCGCAGCGTGCTGATCACCTTCGACGACGCCGACCGCGAGGTGCTGCAACACGCGCTGCCCGCGCTGCGGACCCGCGGACTGCCCGCGGTGGCCTTCGTGGTGACCGAGCTGATCGGCACCGACCGGCTGCCATGGCGGCAGGAGGCGGCCTTCCTCACGGCGCACGGCGGCCGGGCCCGGACCCTGACCGCCGACGGTGCGGAGCACCAGCTCGCCCAGTTGGCCGCGCTGCCCGACCCGGACCGCCGGCGCAGCCTGCACGAACTGCGGGTGAGCGCGCACGCCCGGCCGCCCCGGCGCGAGCGGCTGACCCCGGAGGACCTGCGGGAGCTGGCGGCCGGGCAGGTGGCCATCGGCAGCCAGAGCCTGGGCGAACCGGAGCTGGGGCAGTGTGACGACGACACCGTGCGCACCGAGATCGTCTCGGCGCACCGGGCGTTGACCGACTGGCTGGGCAGCGCGCCGACGGCCTTCGCCCACCCGGGCGGCGGGTTCGACCCGCGGACCGTTCCGGTGCTGCGCGAACTCGGCTACCGGACGGGCTTCGTGACCGACCAGCGGCTCGGGCGGCGGCTGCCGGAGGAGGAACTGCGGGTCAGCCGGGTACCGGTCGACGCGACCGGCGGGCCGGTGCACCTCGACACCGTGCTGTCGGGGCTACACGCCGCCGTGCACCGGCGTCGGGGCGGTGGCCGCTGCTAGCAGCAACCGGCCCTGCGGGTAGTGGGCGGCGGCGGGTGGCAAGGTGCCGAGCCGGCCGTTCTCCAGGACGATCAGCTCACCGCCGCCCCTCTTCCCGTCCTCGTCCCCGGCGGCGGTCCCGTCCCCGGGGACGCGGCGCAACGCCTGCGCGGCGACCGCGTGCGCCGAGCCGTACAGCACCAGGTCGGGGGCGGCGGTCGGGGCGAGCGCGGCGCGGATCCGGTCCTCGACCAGCTCGTAGTGGGTGCAGCCGAGGACGACGTGGGCCAGGCCGGCCGGGGTCCGGGCCGCCGCCGCGGCGATCGCGGCGTCGATGGCCGCCTCGTCCGCCCGCTCGACCGCGTCGGCCAGGCCCGGGCAGGGCACCTCGGTCACCTCGGTGCCGTCCGCGAAGGCCCGGATCAGCCCACGCTGGTAGGCGCTGCCGGTGGTCGCCGGGGTGGCCCAGATCGCCACCGGCCCGCCGGCCGCCGCGGCGGGCTTGATGGCCGGCACGGTACCGATCACCGGCAGCTCGGGCTCGAGCTCCGCCCGCAGCGCGGCCAGCGCGTGCACCGAGGCGGTGTTGCAGGCCACCACGAGGGCGTCCGGCCGGTGCGCGGCCGCCGCCCGGGCGCACGCGAGCGCCCGTTCGGTGAGGTCAGCAGGGGTGCGCGGGCCCCAGGGCATCCCCTCGGGGTCGTTGGAGATCACGAGGTCGGCGTCGGGCCGCAGGGCCCACAGGGCAGCGGCCGCCGCGAGCAGGCCGATTCCGGAGTCCATCAGTGCGATCTTCACAGGGAACGACCTTAGTCGATGCGCGCGGGAGGGCACCGGTTCGCGCCGCTCCGTCCTCCTCCTCCCGTTCCGGGCGTCCTCGCACCCCGGGGGTGGCCGCTGGGGCAGACTGCGGGGGTGACGCTGCTGTGGTGGTTGAGCTCGCTGTCGCTGTTGTCGCTGCTGAGCTGGCTCTGGTTGGCCTGCTGCCAGGGCCTCTTCTGGCGCACCGACGTCCGGCTGCCGCCCGGGCGACGCGCTCCGGACCGCTGGCCGGACGTCGCGGTGGTGGTGCCCGCCCGGGACGAGGCCGCGCTGCTGCCGCAGAGCCTGCCGGGACTGCTGGCCCAGCGCTACCCCGGCCGGGCCCGGGTGATCCTGGTCGACGACCACAGCACCGACGGCACCGCGGCGGCGGCGCGGGCGCTGGCCGGCGCGGTGGCCGCCACCCCCGTGGCCGCCGCCCCTGGCCCCGGCTTCCCCGGGGCGCCGGGCGGCCTACCGCTCACCATCACCACCCCGCCGCCCCTGCCCCCCGGCTGGACCGGCAAGCTCTGGGCGGTGCGGCACGGCGTCGAACTCGCCGGTGAGGTGGAGCTGCTGCTGCTCACCGACGCGGACATCACGCACGGCCCCGACACCCTGGCCGCTCTGGTGGCCGCCGCCGAGACCGACCGGCTGGACCTGGTCTCGCAGATGGCCCGGCTGCGCACCGAGACCGGCTGGGAGCGGCTGATCGTGCCCGCCTTCGTCTACTTCTTCGCCCAGCTCTACCCGTTCCGCTGGAGCAACCGCCCCGGCGCGCGGACGGCTGCGGCCGCCGGCGGCTGCACCCTGGTACGCCGGCGCGCGCTGGAGCGAGCCGGCGGGATCGCCGCGATCCGGGGCGCGGTCATCGACGACGTGTCCCTCGCCCGCGCGGTCAAGCGGAGCGGCGGGCGCACCTGGCTCGGCCTGGCCGAGCGGCCGGCGGAGCTACGGGTGACCAGCGTGCGCCCCTACCCGGGCCTCGCCCCGCTCTGGCGCATGGTCTCCCGCAGCGCCTACGCCCAACTGCGGCACTCCCCCCTGCTCCTGCTCGGCACCGTGCTCGGCTTGACCGTGGTCTACCTGGTCCCCCCGGCCGCGGCACTGACCGGCCTGCTGACCGGCTTCTCGCCACTCGCCGCCACCGGCCTGGCCGCCTGGGCCGTGCAGGCCGGCACGTACCTGCCGATGCTGCGCTACTACGACCGCCCGCCCGCCGTGGCACTACTGCTCCCCTTCACCGCCCTGCTGTACCTCCTGATGACCGTCGACTCGGCCGTCCAACACTGGCGCGGCCAAGGGGCCGCCTGGAAGGGCCGCACCTACTGAGCGGCCCCGCCCCGCGCAAGGTCACCCGAGCGGAGGAGCGGGCGGGCAACGGGGGTGTCGCG
Source organism: Kitasatospora sp. NPDC024654 (assembly GCF_055559155.1). NCBI lineage: Bacteria > Bacillati > Actinomycetota > Actinomycetes > Kitasatosporales > Streptomycetaceae > Kitasatospora > Kitasatospora sp. NPDC024654. Next base: position 10,602 of record NZ_JBVHLF010000040.1, on the reverse strand, counting down.
CAAGAGTCCGGCGGGCAAGGTGCCGCCCCTCGCCGCAGGTGGCGAGGGGCGGAGGCGGGAGGGTGCGGGGTCAGTGGCCGGTCTTCTGGAGGAGCTGGTCGAGGATCGCGGGGATGCCGGTGACGCCGCCGGCGCGGGTCACCGAGGTCTGGTAGCGGCCCTGCACCACCGCGGTCGGGAGTTCGGTGACCTCGTAGCGGGTCATCTCGTCCGGGGCGTGGTCGGTCTCGTCGCGGACCTCGGGGGACTCGTAGGCGGACCGGAAGCGCTGCTCGTCGATGCCGTGCTCGGCCGCCCAACCGGCCGCCGGGTCCTCGGTGGTGAGGTCGAGGCCGTCGTCGCGGACCGCGCGGAAGACCGCGCTCTGCAGCCGGTCCACCTCGCCCAGCCGGTCGAGGGTGTAGAACAACCGGGCGTGCCCGCGCTCGACGGTCTGGTCGGAGGCGCCGGGCCAGACCGCGGGGATCCGCCGGAGCACCACGTCGTGCGGCTGCCGGGCGGCCCAGGCCTCCAACGGCTGCTCCAGCTGCGCGGAGTGCCGGCAGCCGTACCAGAAGATCTCGACCACCTCGCGGACGGACGTGTCGTGAACCGGCTGCGGGTGCTTCAGGCTGATGTACTGCTCGCCCTCGCGGGCCACCACCGGGGCGGAACCGGTGGAGTGTTGCGCCGCCGCGGCGGCCGTGGGGACCGCCGGGCCGAGCGTGAGGGCGGTGGCGAGCAGCAGGACAGCGGTGCGGGAGACGGTTTGCATGCGGACACGGTGTCAGTTCGCGTGATCAGCATGGTGGTTGACCTCGACCGGGTCGCCCGATCGGGGGACCACCGGCTACTCCGGACGGTGGGCGGTGAGGGACGAGGCGGGAGGGGCGGAGGAGTTGGAGGAAGTGGGAGAGGCGGAGGAGGTGGGAGAGTCGGAGGAGGCTGCGGCGTCGAAGAACCGCAGGAGCTCGACCGGGAAGGGCAGGACCAGCGTGGAGTTCTTCTCGGCCGCCACCTCCACCACGGTCTGCAGCAGCCGCAGCTGCATCGCGGAGGGCGTCTGCTCCATCTGCAGCGCCGCCTCGGCCAGCTTGGCGGCGGCCTGGAACTCGCCGTCGGCGGTGATGATCCGGGCCCGCCGCTCGCGGTCGGCCTCGGCCTGGCGAGCCATCGAGCGCTTCATCGAGTCCGGCAGCGCGACGTCCTTGATCTCCACCCGGTCGATCTGGACACCCCACCCCTCGGCCGGGCTCTCCAGCATCAGCTCCAGCCCGCGGTGCAGGTTCTCCCGCCCGGAGAGCAGGTCGTCCAGCTCGCTCTTGCCGATGACCGAGCGCAGCGAGGTCTGCGCCACCTGCGACATCGCGAAGGTGTAGTCCTGCACCTCGACGGTGGCCCGGATCGGCTCGGTCACCCGGAAGTAGACCACCGCGTCCACCCGGACCGACACGTTGTCCCGGGTGATGCCCTCCTGGGCCGGCACCGGCATGGTGATGACCTGGACGTTGACCTTGCGCATCCGGTCCACCAACGGGACCAGCAGGGTCAGCCCGGGCTCCTTGACCCGTCCACGGACCCGGCCGAGCCGGAACACCACTCCACGCTCGTACTGTTGGACCACGCGCACCCCGGTCACCAACCAGAACAGCAGCACGACCGCGATGCCGATTCCCAGCCCCATGTGCCTCGACCCGACCCCTCAGCGGTGCGCCGAGCCGGGCCCCCACGGGTCCTGTCGTGCGGACGCATGCCGTGCGGGCCAGTATGCGCCCTCCGGAGCTCCCGCGACACCGTCAGGACAACGGTTCTGACGCCGGAGCGGAGACCGGATCAGCTGATGGCGCGGCCCGGGCGGCAGCCGGCCGCGACCGCGGCCAGCAGCAGCTCCCAGGCGTCGGTGACGACGGCCAGCTCGAACCGCGCCAGCGCGTGCGCCCGAGCGCGCGGACCGAGCGCGCCGGCGCCGGCGAGGACGCTGCCGAGCGCCGCGCTGAGCGCCGCCGGGTCGTCGTGCGGGGCGAGCCCGCCGGTGGTCCCGGGACGGACCACCTCGCGGACCCAGCCGACGTCGGTGGCCGCGCACGGCAGGCCGGCCAGCGCCGCCTCGATCAGCACGCCGGGCAGCCCCGCGCCGGCACCGGGCGCACTGGTGAGCAGCAGCGCGTCGGCGGCGCGGTAGAGCGTGGCGGGGTCGGGCAGTTCACCGAGCAAGGTGACTCCGGGGGCGGCCGGCACGGCGAGCGGCCCGCTGCCGGCCAGCGCGAGGTGCACGCCGGGCACCCCGGCGGCCACCCGCACGGCCAGGTCGGGACGTCTCTCGGCGTCCAGCGCGCCCACCCAGGCGACCACCGGCCCGTCCCGCGGCAGGCCGAGCGAGGCTCGGGCGGCCCGCTGGTCGGCGGCGTTCACGGCGGGCGGATAGCGGTCGGCGGCCCGGGCGTCGGGGAGGGTGACCACTTGGTCCGGGGCCAGCCGGAAGCGCTCCAGCAGCACCGCCCGGGCCCCCTCGGCGGGCGCGGTCACCGCACCCGCCCGGCGCAGCAGCAGCCCGGTGCGCAACCGGCTGCCCCGGCCCGCCGTCCACCGCCGCGGCGTCTCGAGGCCGGCGCTGACGTACGGGCGGCCGGTGCCGAACACGGCGACGGCACACGCGGGTAGTGCGCCGGCGCCGTGCGCGACCACCACGTCCGCTCGGCGCGCGGCGGCGCGCAGGGCGCGCAGCGCGGCGGGGTGGTGGCGGGTGGGCCCGAGGACAGCGCGCCCGGCCGCGGCAAGGGCGTCCGGGGTGAGGGCGCACAGCTCGGACGGGCGTCCACGCCGGCGCAGCTCGGCGTGGAGGTCGCGGGCGAGCCGCTGCGGGCCGTACGGGCGGGGGTCGGCCATGACGTGCAGGACGCGGGGAACTGACTCCGGGTCGGGCTCTGTCATGTACCGAACCCTGACACAGGCCGGGACGGTCGGTGGCGCTTTCGGCAGACTCCGCAGCCGCCGAGGACGGCGAGACCGACGAGACCGACGGCGAGACCGACAGGGAGACCGACAGGGCCGGCAAGACGGCAGGACGAAACCAGTGCAGACCCACGGTTTCTGGCGAACGGTCAGGATTAGCCAGAGCGGGTGACACCGGCTGGACCGCGCTCCCCCGGCATGGCCAGGATGGCCGGGCGAGGGGACGAGGCGTTCCCCCCTCGATTCCCCGTCGATCCACCCGGAGTCAAGCCGTGTTCAAGGGCTTCCGCAGCTTCCTGCTGCGCGGAAACGTCGTCGACCTCGCGGTCGGTATCGTCATCGGCGCGGCCTTCACCGCCGTCGTCACCGGGTTCGTCACGGCCTTCCTGACGCCACTGGTCGGGGTCGCCACCGGCATCGTCGGCGACGTCAGCCAGCACGCCTTCACGGTCGCGGGCACCAGGTTCCCGTACGGCGCCTTCCTCAACGCGCTGATCAGCTTCGTGCTGGTCAGCACGGTGATCTACTTCGTGGTGGTGGTCCCGGTCAGCCGACTGCAGGCCCGGCTGGAGCGGGCGAAGACGTCCGAGCCGGCCAAGACCGACTGCCCGGAGTGCCTCAGCCGGATTCCGGCCGCTGCGAAGCGCTGCGCGTTCTGCGCCTCGGAGGTGGCGGGACAACCCGGATTCCCAGCTCAGACGATGCACCACGGCTGATCGACCGCTGACCGTCCGGCTGACCGGCCCTTATTGGAACACATGGCCGCAGCGTGTTCCAGTCGTACGCCTATGTGTTCGAATGACCGGAAATCGACGGCGCTATGTCCGATGTTCTCCTGATTCGGGCCCTTTGCGAGAGCGAAGAGTGTGTAAACACTTGAACTACCACCCCTCCCAGTCTCCTCAGGGGAACAATCTGGGCTTACGGTATGCCCCATGACCTCGCCCCGCTCCTACGACGGAGTCGGCTACTACCCTCCGTCCTTCTCGTCGGGCACGCCCATCTACGACAGCTTGGTCGCAGAGCGCGGAGTCCCCCAGATCGCGCCGATCAACGTGCCTGCCGCGCTGCCCCCCGCCGCGCCGCAGGCGGGTCCCGGCTACGGCTCGGCCTTCGAGGCCACCAGCCTGCTGCCGGCCCTGCCGCCGGCCCGGCTGGCCCTCGGCCCCGGTGGCGGCAGCCCCGCCCCCAGCTACCCGGCGCCGCAGCCGCCCACCCCCAACTACGGCGGCCAGCCGTACCTGCCCGGGCAGCGCATGCCCGCCGCGCCGATGGCGCCCGGCTACCCGCAGCCGGCCGCGCCGCAGGGCTGGGAGCAGCAGCCGGGCAACTTCCGACCCGGGCCCGCCGCGCCGGTCGCCCCGGTCCGGCCGGTGCCACCGCAGCAGCAGTTCTTCCAGCACCCGGGCCAGCCGGCCCAACCGCCCTACCCGCAGGGGCAGTTCGGCCAGCCGGGGCAGGCCTACCAGGGGCAGGCCTACTGACCATCAGGACCGGTCAGCCGGACCGAGGGGGATTCGGTCATCCACGGGCCGTTCGGGACGCCGCGAGGCGGTGTCCCGAACGGCCCGCGCGCATCCGCGCAGGTCCGGGTGAGCCCCGGTGGCCTGGCAGGATGGGGCCATGCCTCTCCTCGCCGGTCTGCACCGATACCCCGTCAAGTCGATGTACCGACAGAGCCCGTCCGAGGCGGCCGTTGAGCCCTGGGGTCTGGCCGGTGACCGTCGTTGGATGCTGGCCGGCCCGAACGGCCAGGCGGTGACCCAGCGCGAGCTGCCCGCGATGGGGCAGTACCGCGCCGAACTGGCCGAGGACGGCTCGCTGCTGGTCACCTCGCCGGACGGCGATCCGCTGCGCGTGCCCGTGCCTTCCCCCGCCACCGGCGCGCCGCGCGTCGTGGGTGACGTCTTCGGCAGCCGGTTCGCCGCCAGTGAGGCCGAGGAGAAGGCCCGACTCTGGTTCGCCGAACGGCTCGGCGAGGTCCGGCTGCTGCACCTGGACGACCCGCTGGCCCGCCCGGTCGCCGCGGCCTTCGGCGCGCCCGGCGACACCGTCAGCATGGCCGACGGCTTCCCGTTGCTGGCCGCCACCACCGCCTCCCTGGCCGCGCTCAACGCCTGGATGGCCGAGGAGGGTTACCCCACGCTGCCGATGGAACGGTTCCGCCCCAACCTGGTGATCGAGGGCACCGAGCCGTGGGAGGAGGACGGCTGGCGTCGGCTGCTGGTGGGCGAGTTGGAGTTCCGCGCCGTCAAGCTCTGCGGCCGCTGCGTGATCACCACCACCGACCAGGAGACCGGCCTGCGGCAGGGCCCGCAGCCGCTGCGCGCGCTGGCCGCGCGCCACCGGTTCGACCGCAAGGCCGCGTTCGGCGTCAATCTGATCCCGGTGCGACCCGGCGGGGTGACCGGGGACCGGCTGGGCACCGTCCGGCTGGGCGACCGGGTGACGGTACTGGCCCGTGGCGAGCGGCTGCCGGCGGCCTGACTCCCCGTCCCGGGGTGAGCCCGGCGGGCCGGCCGGACACGCTACCGTGGGCCCACAGTGAACAGCGGAAAGGCGGGACGACGGAACGTCATGGGTGAGCACAGGGTCCGGGTCACGCAGGACAGCGGCTCGCGCTGGCGGCGCCGGGCCGGGGAGTACGAGACGCTGCGCGAGGCGATCGCCGCCGCCGAGCCCGGCGACACCATCACCGTGCGCCCCGGGGTGTTCCGGGAGAACGTCGTGCTCGACAAGCCGGTCACCGTGCTGCCCGCCGAGGGCCCGGGCACGGTCCGGATCGACCCGCCGTCCGGGATCGCGCTGACCATCACCGCCGCGGCCTCGGTGCGCGACCTGGTGATCGAGGGTTACGACAGCTCGACCGCGGCGATCCTGGTCAGCGGGCCGGAGGTGGCCGCCCGGCTGACCGGCTGCCGGGTGGACACCCACTCCGCGGTGGGCATCGAGGTGGACGGCCGCGCCGAGGCCCTGGTGACCGCCTGCACCGTCAGCAACCCGTCCGGGCTGGGCCTGCGGCTGCGCGGGGGCGCCTCCGCGGTCTTCGAGGAGTGCGAGGTGGCGGCCGCCGGGCAGGCCGGGCTGGCCGTGCTGGAGGGGGCCGGCGCCAAGCTCGCCCGCTGCCGGCTGCACCACGCGGCCGGCGCCGGGGTACTGCTCACCGACGCCGGCAGCCTGGCCGAGCTGACCGGCTGCGAGATCTACGAGATCCGCGGCAGCGGGGTGCAGGCCGAGGCCAAGGCGGCCGGCCGGCTGGCCGACTGCGCGATCCACCGGGTCACCGGCAACGGCCTGACCCTGGACACCGAGGCGGAGCTGACGCTGACCGGCTGCCGGCTGCACGAACTCCCGGAGAACGCCGCCGACCTGCGCGGACGCTCGCTGCTGAGGCTGGAACAGACCACCGTGCGGGCCTTCGGCCGGGGCGCGCTCTCGGTCTGGGACCCGGGCACCACCGCGGAGGCCACCGGCTGCGAGATCTCCGACAGCACCGGCGACTACCCGGCGATCTGGGTCAGCGACGGCGCCCGGCTCAACCTGGCCGACTGCTCGCTGTACGACCTGCCGGACGCCCTCTTCGTGCTGGACCGGGACTCCCGGGCCACCGTCACCGACACCTCGTTCAGCCGGATCCGCAGCTCGGCGGTCTCGGTCAGCTCGGGCGCCTCGGTGGAACTGGCGCGCTGCCGGGTGCAGGAGGCGGGCACCGGGTTCTGGTTCCGCGACCACGGCAGCGGCGGGGTGCTCACCGACTGCGAGATCGCCGACGTGGCCACCGGGGTGATCGTCACCAAGGGCGCCGACCCGGTGCTGCGCGAGTGCACGGTGCGCGGCAGCGCCGAGGCGGCGGTGTACGTCTCGGCGCAGGGCCGGGGCAGCTTCGAGGACTGCCGGGTCACCCAGGGTCGGGGCTTCGGCTTCCACATCATCGACGGCTGCCGTAGCGCGCTCACCCGCTGCCGGGCCGAGCAGAACGCCCGGGCCGGCTTCGAGTTCTCCGAGCCGGGACCGGTGGTGGCGGGCTGCACCTCGGACGACGTCGGCCCGCCCGCACCACTCGCCGAGGCGCTCCCGGCGCCGCGCACCGCGCAGTTGACCACGGCCGCCGCCGCACCGGCGGCCCCGCTGATCGCGCCGATCCCGGACTGCCGACCGGCCGACGAGGCACTGGCCGAGCTGGACGCGTTGACCGGCCTGGCCACCGTGAAGCAGGAGGTACGCACCCTGATCGACCTGATCTCGGTCGGCCGGCGGCGCCGCCAGGCCGGGCTCAAGGCCCCCTCGCTCCGCCGCCACCTGGTCTTCACCGGCTCCCCCGGCACCGGCAAGACCACGGTGGCCCGGCTCTACGGCGAGATCCTCGCCTCGCTCGGGGTGCTGCAGCGCGGCCACCTGGTCGAGGTGGCCCGGGTCGACCTGGTCGGCGAGCACATCGGCTCCACCGCGATCCGCACCGCCGCCGCCTTCGACCGGGCGCGCGGCGGGGTGCTCTTCATCGACGAGGCGTACGCGCTGGCGCCCGAGGACGCCTCCCGGGACTTCGGCCGGGAGGCGATCGACACCCTGGTCAAGCTGATGGAGGACCACCGGGACGAGGTGGTGGTGATCGTGGCCGGCTACACCGCGGAGATGGAGCGGTTCCTCTCCGCCAACCCGGGGGTCTCCTCGCGCTTCTCGCGGACCGTCGCGTTCCCCGACTACTCGGACGCCGAGCTGCTGGAGATCACCCGCACCCAGTGCCTGGAGCACGAGTACCAGCTGGCCGAGGCCACCGCCGCCGCGCTGCTCGACCACTTCGCGACGTTGGACCGCGGGCCCAACTTCGGCAACGGGCGCACCGCACGGCAGGTCTTCGAGACCATGGTGGAGCGGCACGCGATGCGGGTCGCGCAGCTGGCCACCCCGTCCACCGAGGAACTCCAGCTGCTGGTCCCGGCCGACCTGCCCCTGCCCCGGAACTCCTGAGCTGATCAGACCGCCCGGTCGCCGACCGGGCCCGGCGTGGCAGGATGGGCAGGACAGCTGGAGCACTGAGAGGCGGGGCGGCGTCCGTGGCCGACAACAGCAACCTGCTCGCCGAGCAACGCCGGGCACTGATCCTGGACGAGGTGCGTCGGCGCGGCGGTGTGCGGGTCAACGAGCTGACCCGCCGGCTGAACGTCTCGGACATGACGATCCGCCGCGACCTGGACGCACTGGCCCGGATCGGCGCGGTGGAGAAGGTGCACGGCGGTGCGGTGCCGATCGAGGAGGCCCGCACCCATGAGCCCGGCTTCGAGGCGAAGTCCTCACTGGAGCTGATCGCCAAGGAGGAGATCGCCCGGACCGCGGCGGCACTGGTCACCCCCGGCAGCGCGATCGCCCTCTCGGGCGGCACCACCACCTTCGCGCTGGCCCAACACCTCACCGAGGTCGGCCAGTTGACCGTGGTGACCAACTCGGTCCGGGTGGCCGACGTGTTCGATCGGGCGCAGCGGCAGGGCGACGGCGGCGGCACCACGGTGGTGCTCACCGGGGGCGTGCGGACGCCCTCCGACGCGCTGGTCGGTCCGGTGGCGGACCGGGCGATCCGCTCGCTCCACTTCGACCTGCTCTTCCTGGGCACCCACGGCCTCTCCCCCGAGGCCGGGCTCTCCACCCCCAACCTGGCGGAGGCGGAGACCAACCGGAACTTCGTGGCCTCCGCCCGCCGGGTGGTGGTGGTCGCCGACCACACCAAGTGGGGGACGGTCGGGCTCTCCACCTTCGCCCAGCTGGCCGAGGTGGACACCTGGGTGACCGACGCCGCGCTCCCGGAGGAGGCCGCGGCGACGGCCCGCGAGTACGTCCGCGAGCTGCTGCTGGCCCCGCTGCCGGCCGAGCGGACGGACTGAGCGGACCTTCAGGCGAGGGTGATCGCGTAGTACTTGAGCTCGGCGTCCTCGTGGATCAGCTCCAGGCCGGCCGCCAGCATCACCCGCTGCGAGGGCAGGTTGTCATGGTCGGTGTCGCCCAGCAGCCGCCTGACGCCCCAGTCGGCGGCCACCGCGACGATCCCGCGGACGGCCTCGGTGGCGTAGCCGCGGCCGCGGGCCGACTCGGCCAGCCCGTAGCCGATCGCCACCGCGCCGTCCCCGTCGGGGGCGCCGTGGAAGCCCAGGCCGCCGATCGCCCGCCCGTCGGCGCGCAGCCGGATCTCGTAACCGCCGAACGGGTGGACGTCACCACCCGCCGCGGCGCGGCCCTTGAGGAACATCCCGGCGCCGACCCGCTCGCCCTCGGCCGGGTAGTCGGGGGCCCAGTTGTCCCCGGGCCCGGCGACGCCGGCGGCGACGCGCTCCGCCTCGGCGGCGGTGAGGGGGTGCAGGATCAGACGCTCGGTCAGTAGATCGTTCATGACGGTGTGACTATCACAGCGGCTACTACGCCGACCAGTGGTTTCCGGCCAGGAAGGACTCCAGCGCGTGCTGGTAGGGGGCGATGTCCAGGCCCTGCCCGGCCAGCCAGGCGTCGGAGTAGTACTTGTCCAGGTAGCGGTCGCCCGGATCGCAGATCAGGGTGACCACGCTGCCCCGCTCGCCGGCGGCCCGCATCTGGCCGACGATCTTCAGGGCGCTCCACAGGCCGGTGCCGCTCGAGGCACCGGCCCTCTTGCCGAGCACCCGCTCCAGCACCCGCACGGCGGCGACCGAGGCGGCGTCGGGGACCTTCATCATCCGGTCGATCGCCCCGGGCACGAAGCTCGGCTCCATCCGGGGCCGGCCGATCCCCTCGATCCGCGAGCCGCGCTCGCAGGTCGCGTGCGCGTCGTTCGCCGCCCAGCCCTCGAAGAAGCAGGAGTTCTCCGGGTCGGCCACACAGATCCGGGTGTCGTACTGCTGGTAGCGGACGTAGCGGGCGATGGTGGCGGAGGTGCCGCCGGTGCCCGCGGTGGCCACGATCCAGGCCGGCTCGGGGTGCGGCTCCAGGCGCAGCTGGTGGAAGATCGACTCGGCGATGTTGTTGTTGCCCCGCCAGTCGGTGGCCCGCTCGGCGTAGGTGAACTGGTCCATGTAGTGCCCGCCGGTCTCGACGGCCAGCCGGGCGGACACCTCGTACACCTCGGACGGGTCGTCGACCAGGTGGCAGCTGCCGCCGTGGAACTCGATCAGGTCGATCTTGGCCGGGCTGGTGGTCCTGGCCATCACCGCGACGAACGGGATCCCGATCAGGGCGGCGAAGTAGGCCTCGGAGACCGCGGTGGAACCGCTGGAGGCCTCGATCACCGGCTTGCCGGGACGGATCCAGCCGTTGCAGAGGCCGTAGAGGAAGAGCGAGCGGGCCAGCCGGTGCTTGAGGCTGCCGGTCGGGTGGGTGGACTCGTCCTTGAGGTAGAGGTCGATCCCCCACTCCGCGGGCAGCGGGAAGCGCAGCAGGTGGGTGTCGGCCGAGCGGTTGGCGTCGGCCTGCACCTTGCGCACCGCCTCCTTCAGCCAGGCGCGGTAGTCGGCATCGGAACGGTCCACATCCACGGTTTCCATGCAACCGATGGTAACAAATGATTACGATAAGTAACCATTTCCGTAACTCCAGCTTCCGCTTATCGCCGCGCGGGCCTGGGGGGGGGGGGGGGGGGGGGGGGGGGGGGGGGGGGGGGGGGGGGGGGGGGGGGGGGGGGGGGGGGGGGGGGGGGGGGGGGGGGGGGGGGGG
>NZ_JBVHLF010000039.1:0-75763 GCF_055559155.1 Kitasatospora sp. NPDC024654 | reverse complement strand
CCAGCCTCGCCCTTGAGCGCCGGCCCACCCCACTGAGCAGGGCACCTCACCCAGACCTCATCGCGAATCGGGCATCACGGCGCGAACCGCACTCTCACAAGGTGTGACACGGCAGGCCGAACGCATTTCGCCGATTCTGGGGCCGAACGCCGCGCTTCTGGCCGCAGCCGCCGTGCTGCATGATGTCGGCTACGCGCCCCACCTCGCCGCCACCGGCTTCCACCCGCTGGACGGTGCCCGGTTCCTGCGCGACTCTCACCGCGCGGACGAGCGCCTGACCCGCCTGGTCGCCAACCACTCCTTCGCTGTTCTGGAGGCCGCGGAGCGCGGGCTCCGGCAGGCCCTGGAGCTGGAGTTCCCCTTGCTCGAGGACCAGGTGCTGGTGGACGCGTTGGTCTACTGCGACATGACCACGACGCCCGACGGTGACCCGACCAGCTTGGCGCAGCGGGTCGCGGAGATCGTCGACCGCTACGGCGGCGACAGCATCGTCGGACGGTTCATCCGGCGAGCCGAGCCGCTGATCCACGCCGCCGTGGCCCGCACCGAGGTCCGCCTGGCCGCCGCCGGGATTCAGCCCAAGTAGGGGTACTTGCCGCTCAGGTAGTCGCCGATCTGCTGGCGCATGCTCGGGTGGATGTCGTACGTGTCCAGGTCGCCCGGCCGCACCCAGAGCACGCCGTCTGCCTCGTCGTTGGTCGTGGGCGTGCCGCCAACAGGACGGCCGATGTAGACGACTTCGAACTGCTGGCGGGCTTCGCCGTTGCTGCTGTAGACGACGATGTGCGCCGGGTTGGAGTAGACCCCGAGGAGACCGGTGATCTCCGCCTTGATGCCGGTCTCCTCCTCGCACTCCCGCACGGCGCAGTCGGCGGCGGACTCGCCGATGTCCTGCTTCCCGCCGGGCAGCGCCCACTGGCCGGTGTCGCGCCGGCGCTGCAACAGGATCGCGCCCTCCTCGTTCTGCACAAGCAGGTTGCTCGCCGGTACCAAGGAGTTGGCCGCCGGCGCCTCCGGGTCGCCGTAGTACTCAGTCCTGCCGGCCATGCGACTGGGCCCCTTCTGCATCGTCGGTCCACGGCCGGGCAGAGTGCCAGACCGCGTCGAAGCTCTGAGCGTAGCCGTCGAACCAACCCAGTCCGCCGTCCTTCTGAAGGTGCAGCAAGGGATTGGCGGAAGCCGGCTGACCCCAAATGTGCGGGTTGACCAGTAGGTCGTTGTCGTAGCGGAACAGCGAGTTGTAGAGGGTGGTGTCGTGCAGGCGGATCTCGCAGCCGGGCGTGCCCAGCAGCGGCCGGTAGTAGGTAAGCGAGGCACGGACCTTCGCGGTCAGAGTGGCCCCGATGCCCTCCTCCTGCCCACGGATCGCCACAGCGCGGCCCCGGGGGTCGCCGAAGCACAGGCGGACCTTCACTTCGGCCGCCGCGCGCTGGGCCAGCATCGTGGCGATCCGCGGGTTCGACTGGGCGAAGAACGTCCCCGAGAACACCAGTACATCGATCTGCGCTGCTCGCCCAAGTCTTGATCGTGAGGAGTCCACAGTGCCGGAGATCGTGAAGCGCAGCGCGAGGGCGGTCCTGCTCGACGGGGAGCAGGTGGTGCTGATCAAGCGGACCAGGCCGGGCCGCGAGCCGTACTGGGTGACGGTCGGCGGGGGTGTGGAGGACGAGGACAGCTGCGTGGAGGCCACCTTGCACCGGGAGCTCTTCGAGGAGCTGGGCGCGACCGTGTACCCGCCGCAGCTGGTGCACCTGATTACCGACGAGCTGGAGGGCGGGATCGGCGTCCAGCACATCTTCGTCGCCCGGTTGAAGGAGATAGACCTGAGCGCGCGGACCGGAACCGAGTTCAGCAAGCCCGAGCGCGGCAGCTACGAGGTCGTGCAGATCCCGTTCACCGCCGAAGCCGTGCGCGCGATCGCACTGATGCCCCCGCAGCTGGCAGATTTCTTGGCTGCCAACGCTGCCGCAATCCGTTCGGTGGCCGAGTGGTGCTCGTGAGGCCCGCTTTCCAGGCGCCTCACACACTGAGTCCTGCGGCCCGCTCGGCGAGTTCGGCGGCGCCGGAGATTCCTCGCTTGGTGTAGACGGCCATGGTCGAACGCACTGTCTGGAGTTCCTTGTTGCTTCGGTCCGAGGCGACGCCGTCCATGGTGTCCAGGCATTGGTTCCAGAGGATGACGGCCTCCTCGTGCCGGCGTTGGGCAGCCACGGACTTCGCCAGGTTCGCGATGGTCAGGCCGCGGACCCGCTGGTATATCTCGGGCACGCGGCCCTCCATGGCCTTGCGGTAGTGGCGCTCTGCGGCCCGGTGGTCCTTCATCTCGGTGAGAGTCTTGCCGGTGTGCGACGCCACCGTGGAGGCGACCGGGCCGGAGGCGGCGGCGTAGGTGGGGACGGCGTCGTGGCCGGCGAGCATGGCGTCCTCGGCTGCGAGCAGCGCCCGGGCGGCTTCCTTGCCCTGGTCGCTCGCCCCGTACGCTCGGGCGGCGGTCACCAGCAGCAGTGCCTCGGTCTGGCGGTCCACCTTGCCCCGGGCTCGGGCGAGGGCGGCTTCGGCCATCTGGACGGTGTGCAACGGCTGGTTCAGGTCGAGGGCCTGGTGGGTGAGGGCGCGCATCATCCATGCGCCGTGGCCTGCCGGGTCGGATTCGCAGGCGAGTTGGAAGGCGAGCAGGTAGTACCGCTGGGCGGCGCCTTCGCGGCCGAGGTCGTGGTGCTTCCATCCGACGAGCGTGGCCAGCTCGGCCGCTGCGCCGAAGGCGCTGCGGCGCATCTCCTGGGACGGGTAGGTCGCCTGGAGCATCGGAACGACGGTGTCGGCCAGGTAGGACGTCACGGTGGACAGGCCGTGGCCGCCGCCGAGCCGTTCGTCGGCGCTGCGGAAGCTTGCGGTGAGCTGCCGGACGGTGGCCACCTCGTTGGCGCCGGCCCGGCCGGCCGTCCCGGTCGTGCGGAGGGTGGTGGCGGCGGCGTGGTGGTCGTAGGTGAGCGGCAGTCCAACGGATGCGGTGGAGAAGGCGAGGGCGAGGAATTCGCGGCGGCGGTGCATGACGAACCTCCCGAGGTCGGCAGCGGTGGCCAGAGGGTCTGCGGTCATGGCCTCCCCGATGCCGTCGCAGCCTAGACCGATCTCGGCGGGCGTCACCTTCCGCTTCACCATTCGGGTGAGTGCTTCGGCGAGGTAGTTGGCGGTTCGGCCGGTCGGCGTGCCGCCGGCGACCCATGAGTGAACGGCCGAGGGCGAGGTGCGCAGCGTCTGCCCGGCCTCGGCCGCGACGGCGCGAACAGCCTTGGCCAGGGCCTGGTACGTACACCCCGCTTCTTCGATGACGGCCGCCAACTGCTGGTTCGGTGTCCTGGGCTCCGTCAACTGCAACCCCCGATAAGGATCTTGAACGGATTGAACGGGATGGGAGGGCCATCACGGTACCGCCGGCGTGTGCGCGGCGCTTCACTGAACGCACGAATCCGACCTCACGAGGGGGACCATTCCTCATGGCTGACGTGTATTCCGATCCGCGACTGCGCGAGTTGGCGGGGGCCAGTGTGCTGGTCACCGGGGGTGGCGGCCTGGTCGGTAGCCGCATCGTCGCCCAACTCGCCGCGCATGGAGCCCATCCGGTTGTCCTGGACCGGTTCGACGCCTACCCGCACCCGGTACGGGATCTGTTCCAGGTGGACCGGCACGCCACACAGGTCGTGCTCGGCGACGCCCGGGAGAGAGCCACTGTGAGGTGGCTGACCAGCCGCGCCGACTTCGTGATCCACGCAGCCGCGTACGCCGACGTCGCAGCGTGCACGCGCCGGCCTGACACCGCGTTCGCCGCCAACGTGCACGGCACCCAGACCGTGCTGGACGCGGTAGCGGACTCGCCGGTCAAGCGCCTGGTGTTCGTCTCCTCCGCCTCCGTCTACGGTGACGGCGCCCCGGGCGACGACGGTGTGGCGCGGTTCTCCGAGGACCAGCCACTGACGCCGATCTCCGTGTACGCGAACACGAAGCTGTGGGGCGAGAACCAGGTTCGCCTGATGCTCGGCGGCAGCGGCACCGAGTACGCGATCGTTCGGTACTTCTCCGTCTACGGCGACCCGCAGGTGCCCAAGCCGAACTCGCACTCGTGGATGGTGCCGTGGCTGGCGATGTCAGCCGAGACGGAGCGGCCGATGCGGCTCAACGGCGGCGGCCGGCAGGTGCGCGACATGGTCCACGTCGAGGACATCGCGCACGCCACCATCCTCGCCCTCGTCGCCGGCCAGGCCGTCGGCCAGACGGTCAACGTCGGCACCGGCATCCCCACCTCGGTCCGCGAGATCGCCAAGCTGATCGCCGCGCACTACTCGCAGGCGTCCTTCGTGGAGACGCCGATGCCCGAGGGCGACCCGCGCGGCGGCTACGCCGACACCCGCCGCGCCTCGGACCTGCTCGGCTGGCGCCCGACCATCGCCCTGGCCGAGGGGATCGACCGCTACGTGAACTGGCTCAAGACCACGCCCGGTGCCGTCCCGGACTGGTTCACCGCACCCACCCCGGCCGCCGTCCTGGCCGCCTGAACGAAGGGACCTACTCCCATGCGCATCGTGCTGCTCGGCGGGGCCGGATACATCGGCTCCGTCACTTCCCACCACCTCGCCTCGCACGGCCACGACGTCACCGTCGTCGACGGGCTGATCTACAACCGCGGCGATGCCCCCGGCCGCCTCCTGCCTGCTGGCGCCACGTTCGTCCACGGCGACCTTCGCGACCCCGCCCTGCTAGCGCGGGCCTGCGAGGGCGCAGACACGGTGGTGCACCTGGGCGGGATCGTGGGCGAGCCGGCCAGCCAGGTGGACGAGGAACTGGCCGTGGAGCTCAACTACGCCGCCCCGATGATCGCCGCCGAAGCCGCCTGCGGAGCTGGTGTCGGTCACTACGTGTTCTTCTCCTCGTGCAGCGTCTACGGCATGCACGAGGGCACTGTGGACGAGGACACCACGCCGAACCCGCTGGGCATCTACGCCCGCACCAAGGTCCTCGCCGAGCGGCGACTGCCCGAGGTCCTGGGCAAGGCGACGGTGTTGACGAGCCTGCGCCTGGCGACAGTGCACGGCTCGTCGCCCCGGCAGCGGCTGGACTCGGTGGTCAACAAGATGACGGCTAACGCGGCCTCCACCGGCCGTATCCCGCTCAACGGCGGCTCCCAGCGCCGCCCACTGGTGCACGTCGGGGATATCGCGCGGGTCGTGGCGGGGGTGCTGGAGCAGCGGCTGAGCGGTGCCCTCAACGTGGGCAGCGACCCGGAGAACTACACCATCGGCGAGATCGCCGCCATGGTGGCCGAGGTGGTGCCCGGCGCGGTGATCGACCGCGGCCCGGAGCGGGACGAGGTCGACGCCCGCGACTACCGGGTCTCCTTCGCCCGTCTCCAGCGGGCACTGCCCGGCGCGTGTTCCACCTCGTTCAAGGACGGGGTGATGGAGATTGCCGATCTGGTGCTGGGCGGCGTGGTCGCCGACCCTGGGCAGGCTCAGTACGACAACCACCGCGGGCTGGTCACGGCCGTCACCACTGGGAAGGTGGGCCGCCTGAACAGCGCCGAGTGTCAGCGTTACGGGGCCGAGTACACCGCCTCTTGGGGGAAGCCGTGACGACCGCCGCACCGTTCCTGCCGTGGAACCGGCCATCCCTCGGGCCGGAGGAGGAAGCGGAGGTCCTGGACACCCTACGCTCGGGCTGGCTCACCCACGGACCGAAGGCGGCCAGGTTCGAGGAAGCCGTCCGGGACGCGCTCGGCGCCGAGGACGCGTTCGCCGTCTCCTCCTGCACCGCTGCCCTGCACCTGGCGCTGCTCGCGGCGGGCATCCAGCCGCGGGATGAGGTGATCACCCCGAGCCTGACGTTCTGTGCCGCGCCGAACGCGATCATCCAGGCCGGCGGCACCCCGGTGTTCGCCGAAGTCGACCCGATCACCTACAACCTCGACCCGGCGGCGGCCAAGCAGGCGATCACCCACCGGACGCGGGCCATCATCGTCATGCACTACGGCGGCCAGCCCTGCGACCTCGCGGCGTTCCGCAAGCTTTCCGACGACCACGGCCTGCTGCTGATCGAGGACGCCGCCCACGCCCTGCACGCCTCGCGGGGCGGCGCACGGGCGGGCAGCGTCGGCGACCTGGCCGTGCTCAGCTTCTACGCTAACAAGGCCATGACCACTGGCGAGGGCGGGATGATCGTCGGCCGCGGCGAACTCGTCCAGCAGGCCCGGCTCCTGGGCCGGCATGGCATTGACACCTCCGTGTGGCAGCGGCACGGCACGCAGCGCACCGCCGACTACGAGGTCACCGTGCCGGGCCTGAAATACACG
The DNA here is from genome assembly GCF_055559155.1 of Kitasatospora sp. NPDC024654. NCBI lineage: Bacteria > Bacillati > Actinomycetota > Actinomycetes > Kitasatosporales > Streptomycetaceae > Kitasatospora > Kitasatospora sp. NPDC024654. The sequence goes on along the minus strand of NZ_JBVHLF010000039.1, from coordinate 69,420 downwards.
ATGCCGGACATCACGGCCGCGGTCGGCATCCAGCAGTGGCAGAAGCTGGAGGGCTTCACCGCGCGCCGCGCCGCGATCGCCACCTCTTACGACCGATCCCTTGCCAGCTTGACGGGGCTCAGATTACCGACCGTCCTCGAAGGCGTCCGGCACGGCTGGTTCCTCTACCCGGTGCTGGTTGCGCCCGTCGACGGCCGGAGCCGGGACACGGTCGCCGACGCGCTGCGCGGGGTCCACGGGATCGGCACCAGCGTGCACTTCAAGCCCGTGCACCAGCTCGCCGCCTATCGGTACCTGGACTGCGACCTGCCGGTGACCGAGCAGATCGCCGCCCAGCAGCTCTCCCTGCCGTGCTACCCGGCTATGACCAGCGCGGACGTGCAGCGCGTCATCGACGCCCTCTACGCCATCTGGTCCTGACCGGCAGCGTCCTGGGCCGGTCGTCAGAACACCGGCGGCCGACCCAACTTGGCCATCCGCCACACCGTGCTCCACCGCATCGGCCGCCGTGGCGGACACGGCGTGCGAACGCCCTCGAAGAACCCGCCCCACCATGCCTTCAGCCCGGACACGGGCGGGCGCCGCAGCAGCGTGTACAGCGCCCAGGAGGTGAGATAGATCGGCACCAGGAGGGCGGGAAGGTGGCGCTTGGCCAGCCAGACCCGGTTGCGGGCGGTCATCCGGTAGTAGGCAGCGTGCCGGGCCGGATCGGTGCGGGGGTGCTGAAGCACCATGTCGGCGCGGTAGTCGATGCGCCATCCGGCGTCCAGCGCCCGCCAGGCGAAGTCGGTCTCCTCGTGCGCGTAGAAGAACTTCGCGGGGAACAGGCCGACCTGGTCGATCACGCTCATGCGGATGCCGTGGCCGCCGCCGAGGAAGGTGGTGACCGGGCCGGACAGCATCGGGTCGGAGGTGCCGAGGCGGGGGACGTGGCGGCGCTGGGTGAACCCGGTCTCGTCCGCGATCCGAAAGGACACGATCCCGAGCTGGGGGTCCTGCTCGAACGCCTCCCGAATCAGCTTGAAGGTGTCGGTGCGGGAAAGCAGGCCGTCGTCGTCGAGGACCACCAGGATGTCGACGCCGCCCAGCTCGCGCAGCCGCTCGACTCCGGCGTTGCGGCCGCCGGGGATGCCGAGGTTCTCCGGCAGCTCCACCGCGTCCACCCACTCCGGCAGCTCGGGCAGTGTCACGCCCTGGCCGAGCACCACGGTCCGGGTGCTGCCGCCGCCTTCCTGGGCCTCGACCGAGTCCAGGAGCGCGCGCAACTCCACAGGCCGGTTCCCCATCGTCAGCACCACTACGCCCAGCGTCACGCCCATCGCACCCGACCCCATCGAGGAACCCTTCATGATCACATCGACACCCCGGCCCGGGGACGCGCCGCTGCGCGTGCTGGCCGAGACGGGTCGACTCCCGGATCACCAGTACATGGACCGGGCGACGCTGGCCTGGATCGCCGGCAACCGTCCCGCCGGTCCTGGTGTCCGGGCCACCATGCCACACCGCCCGCTCGTCCTGGTACCCGAAGCCGCTTGGTTCGCCCGCACGGAGACAGTCGACTCGATCCACGGTGCCCGCCACGGCGCCCGGGTCGCCGTCCTCGTCCAGATCCTCGCCCACGACCGCGGCCTCGACCCCGGCCGGGCGCGGGCCCTTGCCGCCGCGGCAGCCTGCCACGACTGCCGCCGCGACCACGACCGCGACGACCCCGGGCACGGCCGACGCGCCGCCCACTGGCTGACCGGCAACGCCGCCACGGTGGCTACCGTTCTCGGCACCGCACCGACGGCCGAGACGATCACAGCCGTCGCCCTCCACGACATCGCCCACGACGCGTTCACCGCCCCCCAGGCGAGCGCCTACCACCGCCACCAGGAAGCGGTGGACCTCCTGAAGGCCGGCGACGCCCTCGACCGCTACCGGCTTCCCCTCGCCCGCTGGTGGCCCGACCCCACCCGCCTGCGCCTACCCGTCCCGGCCTGGCTCGCACCGCTCGCCCACGATCTGGTCGTCCACAGCGAACAAGCGCACCTCGACGGCGCCACCCACACCCAAGCCGTGGAGCAGGCACTCCACGCCGCGATCCCCGAGTAGGAGAACACCGTGCACGCCGACTGGGAGTACGCCCACACCGACTACGGCGCACCGTCTTGCCGCCCGACGCCCGCCGGGCTCGCCGACAACGAGACCGACTGGCGCCAACACCTCGAACAGGCCCCCAACGGGCACCTGATGCGCGACAACACCTTGCTCCAGGCGCTCGCCGTGGGCACCCCGATCCACCTCCTCCACCTCACCCGCGACCTGGACGCCGTCCGCGCCAGCGGCCAACTCCTCGCCTCAACCGGCTGCCTCGTCGGCGCGATCTACGGCTCCCCCCTCACCCCACTGCCCAATGGTGCGCTGCGCCCCCACAACCTCGGCGCCCACCTACTGGGCAGCCGCAACACCCTGGACAGCCGCCGTGACAGCCAACCCGTGATCATCACGGTCACCCCCGACCGGCCCGCCCCGCTGAAGGGCGTCGACTACCTGCGCCTGGGCGGAATCCACCTCAGCGCCTACCGCACGTTCCGCCACACCCTCACGGCCACGGAGGACGAGCAGGTGGTGCACTCCGTTGCGGACCGGGTCCGCGTCGCCGCACCGTTCCTCGACACGATGCTGCGAAACGCCGCCGGCCGGGCGAGCCCAGACGAACTCTTCCTCGACACCCTCGCCAAGACAGTCCGAGCCCTCCCGTTCCTCGGCTACCTGTACTTCGAGACCGTCGCCGAGTACCTGATGCTCCACTCCACCAGCCGCACCACCCGCGCCCTCGCGGACCGCGGCGAGATGAACAACTACCTCTACAAGGACCTCGCCTTCGCCGCGGTGGACGGCATGGGCACTCTCTTCGACCTCGGCCGCTTCCAGCCGGGCAGCGCCCGGCTTCGTGAACTCGTCGGCCGGATCGAGCCCGGCCTCGCGGCCCGGGTCGCGGGCCACGTCCGCCGACGGCTGTCCCACCTGTTCGCCGCCACCTGCCTCGCCCCGCTGCAGGATGTCCGGGACTTCACCTTCCATCGCGCCGGAATCGACACGCTGGCCGAGGCCGCCCCGCACCTGCTCGGCCAGCTGCTGTTCCGCGAAGTGCGGCTCCTGGACCGTTACCCGCAGCTCTACCACTGCGTGGAACAGGCCAAGGCGTTGGAGGCGTGGGCGTATTGGAACACCGAGCACATCGCCGCCCCGTTCAACGGCACCTGTCCGAAGGGGGAGGTCGGGATCAACCCGGCCTTCCCGAACGCCCGGGTCACGATCTGGACGGCGGAGACGTGCGAACAGGGCCTCGTGCACCCGGTCGAGCAGGTAGCCGCCGTGCCGGCCCCTCGCCTCGTGCCGTGGCTGGTTGCTCCGCTGCGGGACCGGACGGAGGAGGATCGGTGGATGAACCGGCAGTTGGTCTCGACGGGAACGGGCTAGCTTCCCGGCTCCCACTCGCCTGCGTCCGCGGCTAGGAGCGTGTCCCAGTAACGGGCAACCTGCCCGTGTTTCGTGATCATTCGTGCGGGATGATGGCGGTATGCGTGGTGGGATGGGCTGTTCGAGGTTGAGCCGGTCGAGAAGAGGCAGCCGCAGGGCCGTGGGGCTTCGGTAGACAAGCGGTTCAGGGCGTTCGACCCGCACCAGGTCCTGCTGCTGCCGCCGTCGCTGGACGACTGGCTGCCCGAGGACTACCTGGCCCGGTTCGTCGCCGACCTGGTGGACGAGGTGCTGGACCTGGGACCGATTCTGGCGGACTACACCGAGAAGCGCGGCTACCCTCCCTACGACCCGCGACTGATGGTCCGGCTGCTGATCTACGGCTACACCACCGGGGTGCGTTCCTCGCGGGCGATCGAGCGCAAGTGCGCCGACGACATCGCGTTCCGCTACGTGGCCGCTGACCAGGTGATCTGGCCCGACGCGGAGTGCCTCGTCGGCACCACCACGGAGCTGCTGCGCGAGGTGTACCCCTCAAATGATTTGGGCTGCCACCGTCTGGGGAGGCCCTTGCGAGGCGTGTTGAGATCTGGTCGATCGAGACCAAGGAGGGGTATGACCTCCAACTGTCGGCGGTGACCGATAGGGTCAAGACCGTGGAGAAGGCCATGGTTCGTCCGCGGCCGGAGAGCAAGGAACAGGGAGGGCGCAGGGGTGTCGGCAGCGGGCAAGGACGGCAACTCAGGGGCGCGTCGGCCGAAGCCTGCACCGCCGCGCGTGCAGCGCTGGTTCCAGGAACGCCCCTCCCCGTTCCCCCACGAGCAGGAAGCGCTCGACCACGTCAAGGCGCTGATGCCGCAGGCGGAACCCTTCCGGTCCTGGGCGACCTTCTCGTTCACGGCCTCCTCGGGGCGCGTCAACGAGTGCGACCTGTTCATTCTCGTGCCGCGCGGCCTCTTCCTCGTGGAGCTCAAAGCCCACCCCGGGCGTCTCGTCAATAACGGGAGCACCTGGAACTTCCACGGCCCCGACCGACTCCGCACGATCGACAACCCGCTGCACCTGACCGACCTCAAGTCCAAAGAGCTGCGGAGCAAGCTTTCCTGGGCCGCCGGGAAGTTCCACACCGGCGTGCGCATCCCATGGATCTCCCCGGCGGTGTTCCTGTCCGCCCCGAGCCTGCGATCCGAACTCGACGCCGGCCAGCAGACCAACGTCTACGGCCGTGACGACGGCGTTAGCGGCCTGCCCCGCATCTGGCAGGACTTCCTCGGTCTGCCCCCACAGCGGGACTCGGAGGCTGCCCGGCGCGAGCGACTCGAACTGGCGCGGGCCCTGCCCGATCTCATGAAGAGGATCGGCGTCAAGGCATCCACCGCCCACCTGAACTTCGGCGACGGCTGGAACCTCGCTGGGCGCCCCCTTGACGGCGGCCCCACCTGGGAGGACCGCCTTGCCATCCGCGAGCAGCCCATCCGCGAGGAAGGCCGCGTCCGCGTCTACCTGGTGAGCCTCCAGGCAACCGCGGAGACCCGAAACTCGGTCGAACGAGCAGCCCGGCGCGAGTACCAGGTCCTCCAGGGCATCAGCCACCGCGGCATCGCCCAGGCCCGAGAGTTCCGCGACCACCAGGGCGGCCCGGCCATCCTCTTCAACCACCGCGCCGCCGACCTGCGCCTGGACGCCTACTTGGCCACCTACAGCGCCTCGTTGACCCACGAGACCCGGCTGGAGCTGGTACGCCAGATCGCCGACGCGCTGCGCTACGCCCACCAGCGCTCGCTCTACCACCGTGCCCTCGCGGCCCGATCGGTGTACGTCTCCTGCAAGTCAGACGGGTCCAACCCGGTCGTGCGCATCATCGACTGGCAGGTTGCCGCCCGCGACTTCGACAGCACCTCGCACACCTCCCTCGGCACCCCCAGCGCCGGCGGCGATCACGTCGAGAACGCCGCACAGGTCTACCTGGCGCCGGAGTTCGAGATGGAGTTCGCCGACCCGGTCGACCTGGATGTCTTCGGCCTCGGCGCCCTCGCCCACCTGATTCTGGCCGGCGAGCCGCCAGCCGAGCGGCGCAGCGCCATGATCGAGCGGTTGACGAACGACGGCGGACTGCGTCCGTCCGCCGTGTCGGACGCCGTGTCGGAAGAACTCGACGGCTTGGTGTTCCAGGCAACCCGGGCGGACGTGGCCGAACGGCTCGACTCGGTGGACCGGTTCCTGGATGAACTCGACCGAATCGAGCACGCAGCTGCCGCGGAAGTGTCGGCGCCAGTCGGCGTCGACCCGCTCGCGGCGATGGCGGGGCAGAGCGTCGATGCCGAGTGGAGCGTCGAGAAGGTCCTCGGCACCGGTGCTACGGCCAGGGCCCTGCTCGTGCGCCGCGAGGTGGAAGATCTTGGGGGCGCGATCCGGGTCGATCGGCGCGTGCTCAAGGTTGCCCTGGACGAGACCCGCGACGACCGCCTGGAATCCGAGGCGGCCGTGCTGGCCAAGGTCGGTGGTGGCGCCGTTGTGCGGCTGCTCGATGGTCCTCGCAAGATCCACAACCGGACGGTGCTGGACCTCGAGTACGCCGGCGAGCGCTCACTCGGTGCCCGACTGCGTGGGGACGGGCGCCTGACCTACCACGAGCTGGAGCGCTTCAGCAGCGACCTCTTCACCGCCCTCGACCAGCTGGCCGGCAAGGGCGTGTGGCACCGCGACCTCAAGCCGGACAACTTCGGCGTGCTCCAGCGGGCCGACCGCTCCTGGCAGCTGGTGCTCTTCGACTTCTCCCTCGCCGAGGCACCGGAACGGGACGTGAAGGCCGGCACCCGCGGCTACCTCGACCCGTTCCTCGACACACCGCGCCGGCCAGTATTCGACAACCACGCCGAGTACTACGCCGCAGCCGTCACCCTGCACGAGATGGCGTCCGGCGAGCGCCCCCGCTGGGGCGACGAGATGACCGATCCCCGTACCACCGACGACGAGTACCCCGTGATCGCGGAGGACGTCTTCGAGCCCGCGCTGAAGGGAGGACTGACGGCGTTCTTCCGGCGGGCACTCCACCGGGACGCCGACCGTCGCTTCGACACCCTGCGGCAGATGCACGAAGCCTGGCAGGCCGTGTTCGCCAAAGCCGATGCGGTGGCTCCGGACGACGAGGACGATGAAACGGAGGATCTGGAAGCCGCCCGCGACCGCGTCGCCGCACAGGCCGAAGCAGACACCCTGCTCAAGGACGCCGGCCTCTCACCACGCGCACAGTCAGTGGCCAACTCCTTCGGTGCGACCACCGTGGGTGAACTTCTCAACGTACCGCTGCACCAGATCGCCCGTGCCCGAGGCGCCGGTGCGGTGATCCGCAAGGAACTCAACCGACGGCACAAGCAGTGGACGGCGAAGCTCCGGAAGGCCGTCGCGCCTGCCCCGAAGCCCGCAGGAGGCTCGGGGACGGCGACCGCGGCCCCGCAGGTGGACTTGGCAAGCCTGCCGACGGACATTGCCGCCCGCGCCAGCATCGACGAGCTCGCCGCTCACCTCGACCCTGGCCCGGCCAGCAAGGGCTCGCGCAAGCGCGACATCATCCGGCGCACCCTCGGCCTGCCCGGCGTCGACGGAGCGATCTCCACGCTGCCGGTCTGGTGCTCGCAGACGGATATCGCCAAGGCGTTGGACGTCTCACAGGCGACCGTCTCGCGGAGCCATGTGGCTGCGATCCAGTCCTGGGCGGCAGATCCCGTGCTGGCGACGCTGCGGGAGGAAATCGTCGCCTTCGTCATCGGGGCAGGGCGTGTGGTCACCGCACAGGAAGCGGCAACCGACCTGCGTATCCGTAAGGGCGTGCGGGAAGAGGACCCACAGCGGGCGGAGGCCCTCGCGCTCGCCGTGGTCCGCGCGGCTGTTGAGGCGGAAGCCTGGCCGCAGGACAAGGACCAGGACGGACAGCCGCGGCTCGCCGTGCTTCGGCGTAGCGGCCGGGTCTTTATCGTGTGCGAGTCCCTGACGGGGACCAATGACCCCAGCGCGCCTGAGCTCGCCGACTACGCGCGGTCGCTCGGACAGCAGGCGGACCGGCTCGCGCAGGCCGAACCATTGCCGGACCGTGCCGTCGTGATCCGCGACCTGCGATCCGTGCCGGTGCCGTCAGGCATGACTCCTCTATCGGACGGTCGCATGGTGGCGCTCGCGTCGGCCGCCGCTCAAGACGCCCTGTACTCCCCGCGCCTGGAGCTCTATCCGAGGGGCCTTGGCCTTGCGCAGGCGATCCGAATCTCGCAGGCTGCTGCCGGTGTCCGGCGTGACCGGGGCGCGACCGCGGAGGAACTTCTCGCCAAGGTGCGGTTGCGCTTCCCTGATCTGGATCTGGGCCAGCCGACTGCCGTCGAGCTGGAGGAGGCACTGGAAGAGGCCCTGAAGCAGGCGCTCCAGAACGCCGGGTTCGTCCTCGAGTACGACCCGGCAACCAAGCGTTTCCGCGCCCCGGTTCCGGATGGCGTTCGCTCGATGACCGCCTCCGCGACCGAGACCACACTGTTCCCGGGCGCGGCCGGTGTGGCCGCAGCATCGGCGGCGGCCGGACGAGACCCGAAGGTGCTCCTCGGGGCCAAGCTGGAGGACGCCCTGCGCCGCGGAGGCTTCCTTGCCTTGACCCTTCGAGGCAAGCACCTTCCCGGGGCGGCAGACCTCATTGCACAGGCGTATGGCGTGGAGTCGGTCTCGCTGAGTGGGCTGTTCCTTCGGGAGTTCCGTGCGCTCGCGGCCCAGCACGGTACCGAGTGGGGGCGGGTTCTGACCATCGACACCAAGTTCACCGAGTCTGGCGAGCTGCCGCGAGGGCTTGCCTCGTACGTCAAGGGCGCATGGTCCCGAGTGGGTGAGCACCTGCGTGAGCGAGTCGAGACAGCTGGGTCGACGGACGTGCTCTTCCTCCACGACGCGGGTCTGGTTGCCCGATACCAGGACGCCGGCGGGCGGGAATTGCTGGCCACCCTGCAGAACGCGGCCCGCCGGGAGGCCGACGCCCCGCACGGGCTGTGGCTGCTCTGCCCGCAGGAGGCGCCGCACGAGACCCCACAACTGGACGGAATGATCGTCGAGGTGATCGGCGAGGCAGAGCGGGCCGTGCTGATCAAGGACTTTCTGGACGAGCTCCGAGCACGGAGCGCTGCAGCCTGATGGCACCCGGATCTCCGCAGGCCGCGAGAATCTCGAAACGGCCGATCGTTCGAGTGAGCTGAACTGACAAAATGGGCAACCGTACGGTCCGCGTGGGACCGACGGTGGACGGACAAGGGACGGGCGCTGTGACCGGTCGGGGAGTGGACCAGAACGAGCTGCTGAAGGACCTGCGCAAGCAGGTGGCGGCTCTGGAGGACGACCTGCGAGAGCGCAGCCAGGACGTATCCGAGTTTGCCCAGACGCTGAACGACGAGTACGAGCAGGCGTGGGAGGCGGGGCGTACAGCGGCGAGGTACGAGACCTGGCGCGAGGAGCGGATCACTCAGGCAGCCGTTGCGTGGGTGCTCGGCACAGTGTTCGTTCGCTTCTGCGAGGACAACGGTCTGATCGAGTGGCCGTGGATCGCCGGCCCTGGTGAACGGCTGGCAATCGCCGAGGAGCGCCACGAGGCGTACTTCCGGGACAATCCGAAGCAGAACGACCGCGACTGGCTCATCGCCGCATTCGATCACCTCGCGGCGGCGAACGAGACAGCGGGCGGGCTCTTCGACCGCAACCACAACCCGCTGTGGGGGCTTACGCCGAGTTACGAGGCGGCACGGGCACTTCTGGTGTTCTGGCGCCGCAGGGGCGAGAACGGGGAAGCGGTCCATCTTTTCGAGACCAAGGACTGGGACACCCGGTTCCTCGGTGACCTGTACCAGAACCTCAGCGAGCACGCGCGGAAGACGTACGCGCTGCTGCAGACGCCCGAGTTCGTGGAGGAATTCATCCTCGACCTCACCCTCGAGCCGGCGGTGGAGGAGTTCGGACTCTGGCCCGAGCTGACCATCCGCGAGAGCGAGTCCCGTGTCGTTGGGCAGCGCGGACTGCGTACGATCGACCCGGCGTGCGGCAGTGGGCACTTTCTGCTGGGCATCTTCCAGCGCCTGCTGGCGAAGTACCGGGAAGATGCAGGGCCGGGCGTCGACGACTGGGCGAATGTGCGGGCCGCACTTGAGGCGGTGCACGGTTGCGACAAGAATCCGTTCGCGGTGAGCATCGCCCGATTCCGGCTGTTGGTTGCAGCGCTGAAGGAAGCCGGCGTCGAGCGGCTGGAGCAGGCACCGAAGTTCCCGATCAACGTCGCGGTCGGCGACTCACTGTTGCACGGGCGAGGCGTCAGCAAGCGTAACCAGAAGGGCAAGTCGGAGGACGACCTGTTCTCGGCCATGGGGCTGGACGACGACGGGGATGAGGGAGAATCGGAGGGGGCGTTCGCATATTCGACGGAGGACGTGGACGAGTTTGTCCGCAGCTGCGACCTGCTGGGGCGGCACTCCTACCATGTGGTGGTCGGAAATCCGCCCTACATCACGGTCAAGGACAAGCAGGAGAACGAGAACTATCGGGACGCGTACTCGGCCTGCTCGGGGAAGTACGCGCTGTCGGTGCCGTTCGCGCAGCGGATCTTCGAGCTGGCGACACGCGAGCAGCAAGGGTTCACCGGCCAGATCACTTCGAACTCCTTCATGAAGAGGGAGTTTGGGAAAAAGCTCATTGAGGAGTTCTTCCGGACGGTCAAGCTGACACATGTCATCGACACTTCAGGGGCGTTCATTCCTGGGCATGGGACTCCGACGGTGATTCTCATTGGCCGGAACACCGTGCGGGGCTGGTCCGAGCCCGTGCGTGCAGCGCTCGGAGTGAAGGGGGAACCAGGGCAACCCGAGAATGCGGCGGACGGGGCGGTCTGGCGTGCAATCGTCGAGCAGGTCGAACAGCCAGGTAGCGAGTCTGACTATATTAGCGTGGCCGACGTCGAACGTGGAACCTACTCCACATTTCCTTGGAGTCTTTCCGGCGGTGGTGCTTCGGATCTTCTCGAGACGATCGATTCAGTACCTGGCCGATTGGCTGGCAAATTGGATAGGGCGATTGGATTTGCAAGCTTTCCAGGGCAAGATGACGTCTTCTTCCTTTCGGAATCGTGGTTTCGGCGGGCTACTGTCCCCCCTACGTTGCAGCGATCGCTGATCACAGGCGAAGTGGTGCGCGACTGGGGTGAACATTGCGTGGAGCAGGCGCTCACCCCATATGACGAGGAGCAGCAGCCATGGGAGTATGACGAATCTTCGCAGTGGGGGCGGCACCTTTGGATGCACCGCACGGTGCTGGGATCGACTGTAGGATTCGCGGGGGAGCAGCGCGGGAACTCAGATGAGCCGTGGTGGACTTGGTATCGGTGGATTCCTGAGCGCTATCGAACTCCAATGTCGATCACATTTGCTTTTGTGGCAACTCACAACCACTTCTCTTTGGACCGGGGCGGCAAGGTCTTCAAGCAGTCCGCGCCAGTTATCACTCTTCCGGATGGGTCGTCCGAGAGAGAGTATCTGGGGTTGCTTGGAATCCTAAACTCGTCCGTGGCCTGTTTTTGGCTAAAGCAGGTTTGCCAGGGCAAGGGGAATCGGGGTGGAGAGCGTTCCACGGGTCGATGGGAGTGGGAGGAGTTCTATGAATTCACTGGCACCAAGCTTCGGGATTATCCCCTTCCCGATATCCTTCCTGCCCAGCTGGCTGCCTTGCTGGATTCGATTGCCCAGGATCTTGCCAATTATGAGCCGACCGCCATTGCCTCACGCACTGTCAAGCCCACTCGTGCTGCTCTTGACTCTGGCCGGACGGATCATTCCGCTGCTCGTCACCGCATGATCGCATTGCAAGAAGAGCTGGACTGGCATGTTTATGGCTCCTATGGCTTGCTTACCTCAACAGAGGTCGAAGGGGTGACCGTTCGAGAGATCAATGATGTTCCCGAGGTCGCACTTGGCGAACGTGCCTTCGAGATCTTCCTTGCACAGAGGGGAATTCAGGGGGAGGCGGACTCTTCCTGGTTCGATCGTCACGGATCAATTCCAGTGCTTGAGATCCCGAAGCACTGGCCCGAGTGGTATCGCAAGATTGTGCAGAACCGGATCGATATCATTAAAAGGCGCCGCGATATTGCACTGATCGAGCGGCCCGATTGCAAGCGTCGGTGGTCGTCGTCTACGTGGGAGAAGAAGGAGGCTGGCGCTCTTCGCACCTGGCTACTCGACCGCTGTGAACGCGAGGATCTCTGGTTCCACACCCGCGACGGCATGCGCCAGCCCCGTGCGCTTACGCCGGCCCAGCTCGCAGACTTGTTCACCCACGACGCCGATATCCACTCCGTCGCCGAGCTCTACGCGGCAGATCACCTTGGCAAGCCGGATCTCCGTCTCGCTGACGTGCTGCGCGAGATTCTCGCCGACGAGCATGTCCCTTACCTCTCTGCCTTGCGCTATAAGGACTCCGGCCTGCGCAAGCGTGAACAGTGGGAGAAAGTGTGGGAACAGCAGCGCGAGGAGGACCTGGCCGGTGAGCGGCTGGATATCCCCGTGCCGCCGAAGTACGCCACTGCAGACTTCCTCAAGCAGTCGTACTGGTCGAATCGGGGCAAGCTCGACGTGCCGAAGGAGCGGTTCATCTCCTACCCGGATGCCGGGCCGGAGGCCGACCCCAAACTGGTTCTTGGCTGGGCTGGTTGGGACCACCGCGACCAGGCACAGGCCATCATCAACCTGGTGGCCGACCGTGTGGAGCGGGACAACTGGAAGGGTGAACAGCTGGTTCCGCTCCTCGCGGGGATGCTGGAACTACTGCCCTGGCTGAAGCAGTGGCACGGCGAGTTCGATCCCGAGTGGGACGGCATTCCCGCGGCCGACTGCCAGGAGTGGTTGGAAGCCCAGCAGCGCGAGCACAGCATCACCACGGATGCGCTGCTCTCCTGGCGTCCGTCCGCGCCCAAGCGCGGCAGGGCCGCTGCCAAGTAACGTGCAGCCATTGCACGATCGCACCGACATGAACTCCACGACGAAGGGAATCGCGACCCGCGATGTCCAGCACTGACCTTTTCCTCCGGGACGTCCTGGACATCCCCGATGCGGTCCTCGCCGGCAAGTTCAAGGTCGAGCTGTCCGGCGGGTTCGAAGAGACCCAGCGCCTGGTCGATGAGTACGTCGTCACCGATCAGCTGAAGGAAGCCTTTGGCAAGGCGCTTACCCTTGTTCGCAGCTCCGTCCGCGACGGTTCGTCGAACGCCGCGTACCTGCACGGTTCGTTCGGTTCCGGTAAGAGCCACTTCATGTCGGTGCTCCATGCGGTGCTCAACAACGAGCCGGCGGCCCGTTCCAAGCCGCGTCTGCAGGAGGTCATCGCCGAGCATGACGACTGGCTGCGCGACCGCCGATTCCTCATGGTCCCGTATCACCTCGTCGGCGCCGCCGATCTGGACTCCGCGCTGCTCGGCGGCTATGTCCGGGCGATCCGTCGTCTGGACCCGAACGCGCCGACGCCACCGGTCTACCGGGCCGACGCAATGCTGGATGACGCGCGCTACAACCGCAGCATCGAGGGCGACGAGCTGTTCATCCGCAAGCTCGGGGACCGGGCCGTCGGCGGTAGCACGGTCCACCCCGGCGAGGCGGACGAGGACGACCTAGTGCCCCTGGAGGAAGCCGCGGCTCCCTCCAGCGGCTGGACCAGCGCGGACTTGGACCGCGCGTTCGCGGCCCCGCACGGAGACCCGCTGCGCGAGGCACTGGTCTCCGCACTGCTCAGCGGCCCGATGAAGTCCTACGCTCGCGGCGCCAGCGGCGATGCGAACGCCTTCATCCCGCTCGAGGACGGCCTGTCCGTCATCAGCCGGCACGCCAAGTCGCTCGGCTACGACGGCATTGTGCTGTTCCTCGACGAGCTGATCCTCTGGCTCCAGGCCAGGATGAGCGACCAGGATTTCGTGAAGACCGAGGTCGGCAAGCTCGTCAAGATCATCGAGTCGGGGGTGGCGGACCGGCCGGTGCCGATCGTCTCCTTCATCTCTCGGCAGAGGAACCTCTCCCAGCTCGTCGGCGAGGACGTCACGGGCGCCGAGGTCAAGAACCTGGAGTCCCAGGTCGGTTACCTCGCAGAGCGCTTCGACGTGATCAACCTGGAGGACCGGAACCTCCCGGCGATCATCAAGGAGCGTGTGCTGAAGCCCAGCTCTCCGGAAGCGCGGGCGGCTCTGGACGCGGCGTTCGCCGACTTTGAGCAGGCGAACGCGCGGGTCAAGGACGCGCTGCTCGACTCGCAGGGCGCGACTCAGGCGGACTGGTCGGACTTCCGCGACGTGTACCCGCTGACGCCGGCCCTGCTGAACGTCCTGGTTGCGCTGTCGGGTGCGCTCCAGCGGGAGCGGACCGGTCTGAAGCTGCTCCAGGAGTTGCTGTGGCGGCGCCGCGCAGACATGAAGGTCGGCCAGATCATCCCGCTGGGCGACCTGTGGGACGTCCTCTCCGGCGGCATGGGCGACGCGTTCACCGAGAAGCTCCGCAAGGAGGGTGAGCAGGCCAACCGATTCTACGAGAAGGTTCGCCTCTGGATGGTGGAGCGCTACCAGGGCGAGGAGAGCGCTGACTTCCGGGCCACCGATCGGCTCGTCAAGACTCTCCTGCTGGCCTACCTGACCCCCGAGGTCCCGGCTCTGGCCCGGCTGACCGCGCGCCGCCTCGCGGACCTCAACCACGGTTCCGTCAAGCGCACCCGCACGATCACCGACGACAAGGTCGCCCTGGCGCGCCTGGAGGAACTGCAGGGCGAGTTCGGCGGGGAACTGCGCTCGGACGGCGGCAACGACCCGGTGTTCGCCCTTCACCTGTCCGACCTCGACGTCGAACCGTTGCTGGACGCCGTCGGCGAGGTCGACCGAGTGAGCGCACGGCGCGTCTGGATCAAGGAGACCCTCTGGAACGCGCTGGGTATCAAGGACACCGAGGCGTTCGTCTGTGAGCACGAGATCGTGTGGCGCGGCACCAAGCGCGCCGCCGAGTTCGTGTTCGGCAACGTCCGTGACGCCCAGGAGATCCCGGACGACCACTTCATCCCCTCGGTGGACGGTCGGGTGCGCTTCGTCATCGACTACCCGTTCGACGTCGCCGGCCAGTACCCGAGCAACGACGCCGCACGGGTCCGTCAACTGCTGCGGGACGAACGGCACCACCAGCCCACCGTGGTGTGGCTGCCGGCGCACCTCTCGCGCCAGCGTGCTGGCCAGCTCGGACGGCTCCTGAAGATCAACTACCTGCTGGAGCGGGAGCGCCTCGACGACCTCGCGGTCAACTACTCCACCGAGGACCGCATCCGCATGCGCCACCAGCTCCAGGCACAGCGGGACAACCTCACCTCCCAGCTCACCGTCACGCTCGGCCAGCTGTACGGCATCAGCCGCCTGGACGAGGCCAACGCCGGCGCACCGGTGGGAGAGGATGGCCACCTGCTGTCGATGCTGCCCGGCCACAGGCCCCGGTTGGAGGCCGCCGCTGGCTTCAAGGGCAACATGCTCCGGGTCGCCGACGGCGTCTTCCAGGAGCTGTATCCCAAGCACCCCAACTTCGACCCGTCCGGCAACCGCAAGGCGATCACCCCTGCCGAGTTGAAGACCGTGCTCGGCTGGATCACCAAGGCCATGGAGGACGGCTCCGGGCGCGTGGAACTCGACCGCGGGCAGATGGCCGTCGTCAAGAAGGTCGTGCACCCGCTGGAGCTTGGGGAGGTCCACGACGGTCCGCTGACCCTGAGTACCGAGTGGCGCCGGCGGATCGACCAGTACGCCGCCCAGCAGCAGGTCACCGGCGACTACAAGGTGGAAGACATCCGCCAGTGGATCGCCAAGCTCGGCTGGACCGGACTGGACAAGCAGGTCAGCAGTCTGCTGATTGCCACCTACGCACTGCTGGCCGACCGCTCCTGGGTCTACAACGGCAAGCCTGAACCAACGGCGCCGCCCCTGCAGGCGATCGGGGCCGGCCACGTCCTGCGGGCTCAGGAGAAGCCTACCGAGGCCGAGTTCGCCACCGCGCGGGAGCGTGCGGCGGCGCTGTTTGGCGTCTCCGGAGTGCCGCCTGTGCTGTTCGCCCGCAACGTCGCGAAGCTCGCGGCAGCGGTGCGTGAGAAGGTCGAGGCAGTGGAGCCGGCCGTCGAAGGGGTGCGCAGCTCCCTCGGAAAGCCGCAGCACGCTACCGCGCTGGGCCTTAACGATTCGCGTGCGCCCCGCCTGCTGGCGGCTCGACATGCCGCGGACCTCGTCCAGCGACTGACGCGGCACCAGGACGACACCCCGCTGGTCAAGGAACTCGCCGCGGTCGCGTACGACATCACCGATCAGGAGCTGGGCGCCGCCGTCGGCTCAGCGAAGACCGTCCTCGGAGCACTCGACCGTACGCAGTGGGATCTGCTGGAGACCGTGCGCGAGTACACCGGACGGACCGACGGGATCGGCGACCGCGCGCAGCGACTGATCGCCGAGGTGGAACGTGCCGCTCACGAGGACGAGTTCGCTCGCCAGCTCGCACCCGTCCTGGACAAGATCCAGCCGCAATCCCTGGCGCTGATCAGGGACGCGGCCAGGCTGGCCCCTGTCGCCGCACCGGTGGCACCCCCTGCCGCACCGCCAGTGTCCTCCCCGGCGCAGGAGGAGCCGCCGACCGAGGCCGGCCAGGTCAGCCTGACCTTCCACGGCCAGCCGCCCCTGCCCACCTCGCCCGTAGAGCCGAGCGCGCCAGGCGTTCACGCTGGAACTACCGCTGCGGCTGGTCCTGCGGCAGCCGTGCCGCGCCGCTCCACCCGCAGGGTGGCAGCCCGGGCCGGGGAGACCGCCTTCGAACGCGCGCTGGCGGATCTGCTCGGCGAGATCCGTGAGTTCGCCGCCACCAACCCGGATACGGAGATCGAGATCGGGTGGAAGCCCGCGGACGAGCCCGGAGCGGGCGGTACCGTGAGCGAAGGGACGGCGGAGTGATGTCGGCCCAGCCACCCCTGGTCAACCGCCGGGTCATCGAAGCACTTCTGCGTCTGGAGCTTCCCAACGAGCCGGACCGCCGACTCGTCCTGGTCCACGGCCGGTACGAGACCGGCGCGGCTGCCGAGTTCACCGCCTCCGTGGCTGATGACAAGCGCCGGATCGAGGTCGTGGAGCAGCACTCCGTCCTCGGTATCTCCGACGCCTGGCACCGCCACCAGGAAGAAGCCACAGGCCCGGGTTCGGTGCTCGTGGTCACCACCACGGTCGAGGACGAGCAGCTCGGCTGGGACGTGCTCGGCCACGCCCTGCGCCGCCAGGTCCTCAGCGTCGACCGGGCGGAGATCGTCCGGCTGCGATTCGGCGCCACCGGTCTCGACCCGCGCATCCGCGCGGAATCCTGGCTGGTGAACGCCCTCCTCGAAGCAGAGCCCCATGGCGGCTGGCCGCGGCTGGGCTCCGTGCTCACGCTGGATGCGGCGATGCGCGCACTCGTCGAGGCCAGGCTGTCGATCAGCCGGGCATCCCCCGACGCGGCCGGCACCCGCGGAGATGGTCGTCGCGACACCCCGCTGGACGCCGACACCCTGCTGGCCTGGTCCCGCAGCCCCTTCGGGCCCGCCGCCTACGCGGCACTGGTCAAGGACGAGCAGCAGGGTATTCGGGACTGGCTGACCAAGGTCGCCGGCAACGCGGCGTCGCTGCTGCTCGACCTGTGCGCCGCGGGCCGCGGTCAGGAAGCTATGGCCCTCGGGGTTGTCGGCTCCGTGGTGGCCGGTCCTGCTCCATCGGCAGAGACTGGCCTCGCGCTCGGCGGACTGTTCGGAACCATCCGGCCCAAGCCTGCCGACCTGCGTCCCTTCACCCTCGCGGTCGAGGGGACACTGATCCGCTGGCTGCTGCAGGCCGAGCAGGCGGGACCGGAACAGCACGAGGCCCGCAACCGGGCCCTCGATGTTCTCGAGCAGGCGGACCGGCAGGCTCAGGAAGCCGGCCTGACCGAAGCCCTTGCAGGCAACGTGTACCTGCCCTCCGGGTTCCAGGCTCGCCTCAACGCGCTCGCGGCTGTCCTCGACCCCTCCGGCCCCCGCACTCGCGACCTCGCCGCGGCCGAGGCAGCCCTTGAGGACCTGCGCCGCCACCACCTCGCGGGCCTGCTGCGCGCGCGTGTCCGCACAGCCGAAGCAGCTGTGCGCCTGGCCCGCTGGCTGGCCGGCCCGCAGCCGACCGCAACCTCTGTCTCCGACGCGGTCGAGCAGCACCTTGCCGACTGGGGTTGGGTGGATGCCGCCCTCACCGTCTTGTGGGCCGGCGACGCTGATGCCCAGGAACCGGTCAGTGCCGCCTACCACAGCGTCTACCACGCTGCTCGTGGGCGGCGCGCCGTCATCGACGAGACCTTCGCCCGATACCTGCGTGAATGGACACGCACCGCGACCGGCCAAACGCCGGCCGGGGCGCTCCCGGTCGAGAACGTGCTCGACACCATCGCCGTCAAGCTCGCCGGCAAGTCGCGCCGGGCACCGCTGATCCTGCTGGTCGACGGCATGAGCAGCGAAGTCGCGGTTGGCTTCGGCGAAGAACTCGCCCGCCGCGGCTGGCTGGAGACCGGCCCCGCCCGGGGCCGCCGCACGGCCGCAGTCGCCGCGATCCCCTCACTCACCCGCATCAGCCGGGCCTCCCTCCTCACTGGCAGCCTCACCCAGGGCGGCCAGTCGGTGGAGAAGCCCGGTTTCGAGGCGTTCTGGTCCCGGCAGCGCCGTTCGGCTGTCTTGTTCCACAAGGCGGACATAGGAGGTGCGGCCGGCCAGCGGCTCTCCGACACGCTGCAGCGCGAGCTGGCTGGCGAGGCGGTCGTCGGAGTTGTGCTGAACACGGTGGACGACTCACTCGACCACGCGGCCCAGGGCGACCGCACACGGTGGCGGCTCGCCGACGTGACCTACCTGGAGGAGCTCCTCGCCGCCGCACGGCTCTACAGCCGACCCGTCGTCATCGTCGCCGACCACGGTCACGTCCTCGAGCGGGGCGAAGGACTCGACGCCCCGGTAGCCGCCGGGAGTGTCGGTGCCGCGCGCTGGCGTCTCGGCGAACCGGGCTCCGGCGAAGTCCTGCTCACTGGACCGCGCGTGCTCGAGGGTGATGGCCGCATCGTCGCGCCGTGGCGCGAAGACATCCGCTACACGCCCCGCAAGGCGGGCTACCACGGTGGCGTCTCCCTCGCCGAGATGACCATTCCGGTCCTGACGCTGCTGCCCGTGGACACCGACCCGCCCAAGGACTGGCACCTCCTCGCACCGGAGGACGTCACCCCATACTGGTGGAACGCAGGCGGCACCACTCGCGATGCGGCACGTGTCGCCGAGCAGACCGACTCGCCGTCCGAGGCCAAGCCCACGGATGGCCAGGGGCCTATAGAGGAGACGCGTGAAGCCGCTGAGACTAGCGCCCCGGCCCACGGCCCCTCCTTCGGGACACGGCTGGTGGCGTCCGAGACCTTCCGTTTCCAGCGGAAGTTTGTCCGCAAGCCGCCCGAGCCCGAGGTCATGGCCGCCGTCGTCGACGCACTAGTGGCGGCAGACGGCGTCCTGTCCCTGACCGCGGTGGCGGCGGCAGCGGGCAAGGCCGGACGCAACGCCGACGGCTTCGCCGCCACACTGCAACGACTCATGAACGTAGAGGGCTACCCCGTGCTGGAATTCAGCGACAACGGAACCAGGCTGCGGCTCAACGTGCCGCTCGCCCGTGAACAGTTCCAGGTGGACAGCTGATGAACACGGTTCAGCCCCCCTCCGGGGGACACGCGGCTTCCGTGAGCGCGGCCCGCCGCCGCGACGTGGTCGATGCCCTGCGCCGCGGCACCGTGCCCCAGTTCGGGCTCGATCTCTTCGCAGTCGGCCTCGACCGCTTCGAGCGGGCCCTCGACGACGACCTGACCGTCGTCACCCGAGGCGGCGCGGCCTTCCACGCCGTCCGCGGTGACTACGGCTCAGGCAAGACCTTCTTCGCACGCTGGCTGGCCGAGCGCGCCAAGCGCATGGGCCTGGCCACGGCCGAGATCCAGATCTCCGAGACCGAGACTCCGCTCCACCGGCTGGAGACGGTCTACCGGCGCCTGACCGAACGCCTGTCCACCGCGAGCCATGCCCCGAGCGCCCTGCGCGCCATCGTCGACTCCTGGTTCTACACGCTGGAAGAGGAAGTCCTCGACGCCGGAGACGTACCGGAGGACGACACCGAAGCCCTCGACAAGGCCGTCGATGCGCTCATGGAGTCCCGTCTCGCCGACGTCGCCCGCACCACACCCGCCTTCGCAGCGGCCCTGCGCGGTTACCGCCATGCCAAGGCCGCAGGCGACGCCGCAACGGCCGAGGCGCTCATCGCCTGGCTCGGAGGTCAGAAGTCCGTGGCAGCCGGCGCCCGCCGGACGGCAGGCGTTCGCGGAGACCTGGACCACTTTGCAGCCCTTGGCTTCCTCCAGGGGCTGCTGACCGTCCTGCGTGACTGCGGACACCCCGGTCTGTTGCTCGTCCTCGACGAGATCGAGACCCTCCAGCGAGTGCGAGGCGACGTCCGGGAGAAGGGCCTCAACGCCCTGCGGCAGCTGCTGGACGAGATCGACGCCGGCCGCTTCCCCGGCCTGTTCCTGGTGATCACCGGCACGCCCGCGTTCTACGACGGACAGCAGGGTGTGCAGAGGCTCCCCCCGCTGGCACAGCGCCTGGCCACCGACTTCACGACCGACCCGCGCTTCGACTCACCCCGCGCGGTCCAACTGCGCCTCGCCGGCTTCGACTTGGAGCGGCTCGGCGAACTCGGCCGCAGCGTCAGAGACCTGTACGCCGGAGCCGCCCGCAACCCGGACCGGGTTGCCGAACTCGTCGACAACGCCTACATCGCCGAACTCGCCACCGCCGTCACCGGAGGACTCGGCGGCCAGGTCGGCATCGCACCGCGCGTCTTCCTGCGCAAACTCGTCGCCGACGTCCTCGACCGGGTTGACGAGTTCGACGACTTCGACCCACGCCGGCACTACGCCCTCACCCTTTCCTCGGCCGAGTTGAGTGAAGCCGAACGCAGCGCTGCTTCCGCGGGCGATATCGAGCTCGACCTATGAGCGACGCCCACACACCATCCGGCTCAGGGGCCGGGACGGCCGCGCTGTCCCGGCTCCAGCCCGCTCTCGTCCACCACATCGTCAACTCCCTCGGCTGGCGCGAACTCCGCCCCCTCCAGCAGGAGGCCATCGCCCCGCTGCTCGACGGATCGGACGCGGTCCTGCTCGCCCCCACCGCTGGCGGCAAGACCGAAGCCGCATCGTTCCCGCTGCTGTCCGCCATGGAACAGCACCGCTGGGCCGGCCTGTCGGTGCTGTACGTGTGCCCGCTCAAGGCCCTGCTGAACAACCTCCTGCCACGCCTCGAAACGTACGCCGGGTGGCTCGGACGGCGCGCGGCACTCTGGCACGGCGACATCCCCCAGACCGCACGCCGACGCATCCTCACCGACCCGCCGGACATCCTGCTCACCACGCCCGAGTCGATCGAGGCCATGCTGGTGAGCACCAAGGTCGACCAGCACCGCCTCTTCGCCGACCTCCGGACCATCGTCGTCGACGAGGTCCACGCCTTCGCCGGCGACGACCGCGGCTGGCACCTGCTCGCCGTCCTCGAACGCCTCCAGCACCTCGCCGGACGACCCATTCAGCGCATCGGCCTGTCTGCCACGGTCGGCAACCCGGGCGACCTCCTCCACTGGCTGCAAGGCTCAGGCCGCGGCCAGCGCCCCGCCCAGGTCGTCGCCCCCGGCGTCGATCTCGCCCCACGAGCCGTTGCCGACGCCACAACGGTGACACCACCGGGAGACATCGAACTCGACTACGTCGGATCAACCGCCAACGCGGCCAAAGTCATCGCCGCCCTCCACCGCGGCGAGAAACGGCTGGTCTTCTGCGACTCCCGGCAACTCGTCGAAGAACTCGGCGCCGCACTCCGAGCCGCAGGCGTCACCACCTTCCTCTCCCACGCCTCCCTCTCCCTTGACGAACGGCGCCGCGCCGAAGCCGCCTTCGCCGAGGCCCGCGACTGCGTCATCGTCTCCACCAGCACCCTCGAACTCGGCATCGACGTCGGCGACTTGGACCGCGTCATCCAGATCGACGCCCCCACCACCGTCGCCTCCTTCCTCCAACGCATCGGCCGCACCGGACGCCGCGCAGGTTCCAACCGCAACTGCCTCTTCCTCGCCCGCAGCCACGAGGCACTGCTGAGCGCCTCGGCACTGCTCGTCTTGTGGGGCCGCGGTTACATCGAGCCAGTCACCGCCCCGCCCGAGCCCCGGCATATCGTTGCCCAGCAACTCCTGGCTCTCAGCCTGCAAGAGCACAAGATTGCCCAAGGGCTCTGGAACCAGGGCTGGAACGGCCTCCCGCCGTTCGACCGCAGCGCCGAACCCATCCTGCGGCACCTGGTGAACGACGGCTTCCTCGACCAGGACGGTGAGCTGCTGTTCATCGGCCCGGCTGCCGAGGAGAAGTTCGGGCGCCGCCACTTCATGGGCATCACCGCGGTCTTCACCGCACCGCCCGAATTCACCGTCCTCGCCGGCCGTCAGGAGATCGGCCGCACCGACCCCATGCTCCTCACCGAGAAGATCGACGGCCCACGGGTCCTCCTCCTCGGCGGGCGAAGCTGGAAGGTCACCTGGATCGACTGGACCAGGCGCCGCTGCTACGTCGAACCCTCAGACCTCGCGGGCCGCGCACGCTGGTTCGGCACTGGCTACAGCGGAACCTCCTACGCGCTCAACCAGGCCGCCCGAGACGTCCTGATCGGGACCGACCCGCCGGTCAAACTCACCCGCCGAGCCACCCAGCAACTCGCCCACGTGCGGGAGCAGAACGTCGACACCGTCCACCCCGGCGGCACCGTCATCACCCGAGTCGGCGACGACATCCGATGGTGGACCTGGGCCGGCTACCGCGCCAACGCCACCCTCACCGCCACCCTCGCCGGCCTCACCGACGAACGCCAGCGCTTCTCCGACGAATACCTGCGCCTACGCACGGACCTCACCCCGCAGATGTGGAAGGCAGGCACTGCGGATGTTGTCTCACGTTTGTGCCTGCCCGATGTCGACGTGAAGGCTATGCGTGGGTTGAAGTTCCACGAGGCCCTTCCGGAGCGGCTCGCCATGGCTACACTTGCGTCCCGGCTGGCAGACCTCGATTCGGCGACGACGGTGTTGTCAGGACCAGTGCGCTTCTCTGTGCGCACAGCCTGAGACTGCGGAAGAGAATCAGTATGGGAGAGGAACGGCCGAGCGGGAACCTATTGCTGGACAGTCTCGCGGTGGCCGGTGAGAGGCAGCAGTTGCAGGGTGGCGACGGCCTTGAGGCCGAGTCTCCTGTCATCAGGAGCCGATGCCCGGTAGGCGGCTGCCTGAAGGGTGTCACAACTCCGATCAAGGCCGCTGATCTGGGAGTTTCCTGCGGACTGCGGGGTGGCGTGGTACTCGTTGAGTAGGCCGCCGAGTATTCGGCGGGGCCTGACTGCGGTGGCGGTCGGGGGATGACGTTCGGTTCGTCGTCCGGGGCGCGCAGGTTGTCCCTGGCATCCGAGCACGAGCCTCGGCCTAGCCGCCATACCGCTGTCCAGGCAGCGGATCGTGTTCGCCCGGGCCGAGGAGAAGATCGAGGAGAGCCGGGTGTTCCTGGAAGATCGCCGAGTTGCCTGACAGGCTGACCACCTGGTCGGCCACGTCACCTGATGACGTCGACCACAGGGGTGCCGAGTGCTGCTTTCTCACCCGGAGCGTAGGGGGTTCTGGTGCGGCGCAAGCTGCTGCGATCCGCAGCCGTGTGGCCTCGTCCATGCACCTGATGGTGGCCTGGTACCGCGCCTGGACGGCGGCGGCTATGGCGTGGCCGGCTGGGTCGAGGTCGCCCGAGTACTCGAGCGGTACGCCGCAGTCGCGGGCGAGGCCGAGCAGGGTGTGGTCGACGGCGGTCAGAGTGCCCGAGGTGCAGACGATCGGGCGGTTGACCTTGCGCATCAGGGCCTCGTCGACGACGGAGGGGTTCTCCACGACCAGCCAGGCCCGGGTGGGATCCAGCGCCGGCGGGTGGGCGGTCAGGTCGTGGAGCGTGAGGTGGACTGGGCGCTTGTCCGCCCGGGCGAGGTTCAGGGCGCGGTCGGTCGGCCCGTCGCCGGTAGCGCCGACGTTAAGGACGAGGACCGTCTGGGATAGGCGGTCGGCGACGATGCCGAGCCGGGCCAGCAGCGCGCGGTCGGCGGCCGGCGTATCGGGTTGTTCGGCCTGCAGGAGATCACGGGCCAGGAGTAGCAGCTTGTCTCCGTGTCCGTTCTCGTTGAGGTCGAAGTAGTGTGGGTCGCCGGTGCAGTGGTGGGCGAGCCGGGCCAGCGTCACGGGCCTTGGCAACGGCAGCAGCGCGCGAACCTGAGACAGCGCGTCGATGAGGCGACGCCGTTCGACGATGGTGTCGTCGCTGATGCCGTACCCCCGTAGCCGTGCCGTTAGCAACGGTGCATCGGGCAAGGCGAGTCCGGCGTAGCTGTTGATGTCATTGCGCATGTGCTCGGCGGCCCGGCGTATGCCTGCGGTGTCGGGAACCTCCACCCCGGCCTCCTCGACCAGGGCGCGCAGGTCGCCGGGTATGTAGCCGAGGGCCGCCAGTAGCCGGGGGATCGGGATGGCGAAGCCGCCTCGAACCGCACGCAGCAGGGTTGCCCGGCTGCTGGCACGCCGACCCTGGGCGAGCCAGCCGGAGACCATCGCCTGGCCGGTTCGGGAGAGTGGGGCAGTGACGCTCTTGATCGAGGTGGGCTCGTCCCCGCGCGCGAGGCGGGCGGCGATCGCCTCCCAGAGCGGACGGATGTCGGGATCGGTGAGATCAGACATCAGCTGCCTCCGGCGAGGCCATGGAGATGACAGAGCCGTGCTCAGGTCCATCGGTGTCGGTCACGGGCTGGCCGACCTGGATGCGGGCGGTCTGCGGTGTGCCACGTCCGGTCCAGATGCTAGGGATGGTGTAGCGCATGGTGTCGCTCTTCTGGTGGATGCGGTGGATGCCCACGGTCCCGGTCTCAGGGACTAGGAGCGGCTGCATCGCGGGCAGGGTGACGATGGCGTCGAAGTCCCAGGTGTGCAGGAGCTTCAGCAGCATGCGCAGGTTCGGGGCGTCGAGTGCGGCGTTGAGTTCGTCGATGAAGACCGCCCGCGGACCCTCGTAGCCGGCAGTGGAGTAGAAGGCGTGCGCTGCGGCGAGTAGAGGCAGCATGGTGGCCAGGCGCTTCTCACCCGCTGACAGGTTGGAAAGCGGGTTGCGGCGAGGGGAGACGGCCTTGAAGACCTCGTCGTCGCTGTTCGGGTCCTCGGAGAACGAGCGATGGGTGACGGAGATTTCCCACGTGTACCAGTTGCGGTAGTCGAAGACGTGCTCCACACGCTTGGCCCAGGTGGGGTGGTTGCTCTCCTCGTTCTTCAGCTGCTCGACGAAAAAGTCGTACATCTGGTCGAAGTTGTCCTCATGGTTGACGTCGCGGATGAGCGAGCGGGCCTCGCGAGCGACAGGGTCGTTGGTCTTGGGCGTCCAGTCCAGCTTCACGCCGACCCGGGCCACGCCTGTGCGGACGTCCTTGAGCGTGTCGCGGATGTCGTTGACGATCTTCTCCGCGGTGTGGATCCGGACGTTGATGTCCTTGCGCAGTTCGGAGAAGACCACGCCCTTGATCTCGCTCTGGACCTGATCGTTGAAGTCCTCCTCGAGCGACGCAATGGCGACCTCGAGTTCGGCCAGCGCCTGCCGGAGTGTCTTGGCTCCCGCGGCGGATGCGCTTGCGCCGGTTTCGACATCGTGGCCGTGTTCGGTGACCACGATGCGCCGCCAGCCGGTGCCGGGAGCCTCCTCGGTGGTGACGTACCGGCGGATCCGCAGCAGCTGCTCAAGGACCGTACGGATACGCCCCTCCAAGGCAGTGCGGGCCGACTGTTCGCCAAGGCGCGCCTGTTCAGAATTCAGTTCGACCGACAGGCCCCGCTGCTCGAGGATCAGCTGGGCCGTGTGGATGCCCTCGCCCGCGTCCTCGGGACGGCTGAGGACCTCCCCTCCGGCGAGTTCGTCGACGAGACCGTGGTCGAACAAGCCCTGAAGGATCTCCAGCGCCATGCCGACCGACGTTGCGGAACCTTGAAGCGCCTGCGCTTTGGCGGTCATCTCCTGGGCGGCGACGGCGAGCCCCACCTCCGCTTCCTTCTCCTGCTGCCGGTCGGCCGTCAGGCGCTCGCGTAGCTGTACCTCGTCGTTGCGGCGCTGTTCCAGCTCGACCTGAAGGTCCCGGTAGGGCTGATCGTGCTGGCGCAGTTCCTCGTTGTAGTGATGGCGGGCCGTGGTGGCGGCGGCGGTGTCCGCCTCGGCGCGGCTGCGCAGCGCGGCGGCGTGGCGCTGCGCCCCGGTGGTTACGGCGCGGAGCCGGGCCGCGGTGGCAAGAGTGAAGTAGGCACGGGTGGCCGCATCCGCCCACTCGGTCAGCTGGCGCTGGAGGTTGCGCACCGCCGACCGGTAGCCATCCAGGGCCTCCGACTCGATCGGCAGACTTCCGTGCGGCATGCGCGCCTTGCGGTGCATGGCCTTGGTGGCCTCGCGGACCAGGGCGCTGTGCCGCCCGAGGTCCTGCTCCGCTTCGATCAGGGCGCTGGCGGCTTCGCCGGCCAGGCGCTGCGCCTCATCAGCACCGGCTCGCGTTGGCAGCACGCTCGCGAGTTCGGTTGGGAGACTGGACCGGTCCTTCTCGATCTCCTCGGAGGCTCGGCGCGCGGCCTGCCAGGCGGCTTCGGCCTCGGCATGCGCGGCCTTCACGCTGCTGGCCTGGGCCGCGGCGGCGTGCATGGCGTTCGCGCCGGCGAGGGCCGTGCGAGCAGCCTCAAGGCACGCGGCAACCAAACCGGGAAGGTCGGCGCACCGCTCCTGCGCGACCCGCACGGCCTGGCTCGTCGCGTCGACGAAAGCGTTGTCGCACGCAACGGTGGCAGAACGTTCGGCCTGCGCGGCCTTGCCGAGCGCGACCTCGGCGGCGCGGACGGCCTCTTGTGCCACGCTCTCTTGCCTCTCGGCTTCGGAGGCAGTGGTCGCAGCCGCGGTCTCCAGCTGCAGCCAGGGGCCCGGGTCGGGCAAGGTCTGCTCCGAGGCGGCGGTGGCCAGCTGAGTGGTGAGCGCCTCGACGCGGGCCTCGGCAGCATCGAGGGAGTCGGCCGCATCCGCGAGTTGCTCGCGCAGCTCGGCGAGCCGGATCTGACGCATGCGCTCACGGGCGGAGGCGCCGATGTAGCGCGGCATCCAGCCGTTGGGACTCTGGGCGATCAGCGGGCCGAGGTGGACGGCGCCGTCCTTGGCGAAGGCAGCTTGCCCGGCAGCGGGTTGCTCGCCATGTTCCAGGACTCGGATACCGGCCAGCGTCTGCTGGACGAGCTCTGCCGGCAGCGGGCCGTGTGCGTCGGGTACCAGCAGGTCGGCGAGCGTGGGGCCATCGAGGGTGGCGGTCGCGACCAGCGTGACATCGCCTGCCGTCAGCTCACCGTCCGGTGACACCCAGGCGTCCAGGATCCCCGCTGTGAGCAGTGCACCCTCGAGGCGGCCGGCCTCCTCCTCCGGCAAGTGCCCGCTGAAATCGACCAGCGCCCACAGCGGTGCGCCGGTCCGGTCTGCGCGTGAGGGCCTCCAGGCGGGCTGGCCCGGGCGGGCCTCGCTGCGCTGAGTCTCGGCGATCTCCTCGTCGAGGTCGGCCAGCCGGTCCTCGCACGCGGCAAGCTCGGCGCGGGCGTTGGTCAGGTCGGCGGTGATCCGGGTGGATGCGAGACGGTAAGCCGTGACCGTGTCGTCCCGCAGGTTCTGTGCGTCCAGCGACACAGGCCGACCGTCTGCAGCAGGCAGCCGCAGGCGATCACGCTCGAGGACGGTCAGTGAGTCGGCCCACTGCCGGACGCTGATCGCCCATTTCTGCCCGGCGTCCAGCGCCTTGGCACTCGTCCCGTCGGCTTGGCGCCGCGCCTGGTCCGCGGCACTCTGCGCGTCGGCGGCTTCGCCCTTCAGCCGCGCGGCTTCGTTGACGGCGACGGCCGAGGCATCGAGTGCATCGGAGGCGGCGTGAAGCAGCGCTCGCCGCCGTCCGAGTTCGCTGCGCGCGGCCTCGGCCAGCCCATCAAGGTTCTCTTCCCGGACACCAAGCGCCGGCTCCACGCCGGCAGCGGCAGGAGTGGCGGCGAAGCGGGCGACCATGCGTGACCGCTCGACCAGGCTCGTGACGGCATCGGGGACCTTCGCCAAGTCGGCTGCCTGCTGGGCGAGTTCATCCGTCTGCCCGGCAAGCCGCCCACCGGCTTCGTCACTGGTGATCCGAGCTATCTCGGCCTGGGCAGCGGCGGATGCCGCCCCGTTGGCCAGTGCACGGGCGTGCGCTTGCACGCCGGTCAAGTCCAGGTCGGCCAGCGCCTGGGCCGAGGCGTCCTCGAGCCAGGCACTGACGGCCTGCGGGTCCAGCACGGCACCCTCGACGAGCGCGCGCGGGGGATGCGGCAGGCGCACCAAACGGGAGGCGAACCCTTGCAGCGCCTGACGCGCGGCATTCTCGGCCTGCTCCGCCTCGTCCGTCAGGCTCTGCGCCCGCTCCACGGCCGCCTCGGACTTGCGCCGGGCGGCATCGTGGCGCTCCTGGGCGTCGGCCTGGCCATCGAGCTTGGCGGTGAGATCGCCGATGGCTTTACTCACGTCCTCGGCGGCCGTCGCCTGGGCATCCAGCCAGATGCCGGCCTGCGCGCGAACAGCCCGTACCTCTGCCTCCAGCTCCGCGGCCGGCTCGTCGTCGCGCGCCTGTGCGAGCCGCCCCGTCACCTCGTCGAGCGAAGCGTGGAAGGCACTGCCACCGACCTCGCCCGCCGCCTGGCCGACCTGACACGTCAGCGTCCCGAGCCGTCCGACGGCCGTGTCAGCCTCACCCGAGGCGGCAGCACTCACAGTCTCGGCCTGCTGCTGCGCCTCGGCACCGGCCTGCGCTTCTTCCACGCTCTCGCGAGCGCGCTCTTCCTGCTGCTGCGCGAGGACGGCAAGATCGTCCAGGTTCGCGCCCGGGTGCCCGTGGACCCGGCTCTCCAGCGTCTTGATGGTCCGGCCGAGCAGGACAAGCTGCTGCTCCCCATCGCGTATCGCTTCACCAGCCGCCTGTAGGCGCTCCTCCTGCTGTGCCTTCCGCTCCTTCAGGGCCGCTTCGCCGGCCACGAGTTCGCAGTGCTGCGCGTGATCGTCGCGCAACCCCACGGCGGCGTTGGCGGCTGCCGCGGCGACGTAGCGCCGGTAGAACTTGCGGATGCTGTTGAGTACCTCCTGTTCCCGGCGGGCGTCCCGAAGGCGGTTCTGCAGCTGCTCTGTCTTGGCCAGCGCGTCCGCAAGGCTTTGTACCCGCGCCACATCGAGCGAAGGCAGCGCGGAGGTGAGCGTGGCCTGCATCGAGCTGGGGCTGATCTTGTCGTTGGCCTGGACGCTGCGCAGCGCGCGCAGGACGGACCCGAGTGCTTCGATCTGCGAGGCGTCCAGCGGCTGGTACATGGCTGTGCGGACCGCTTCGGGGTACTCGTCTTCCCGGCGGACCACGGCGGCGTGGTCCTTGCACGCGTTCTCAAGCCGGGTGTTCGAGGTGAACAGCAGGCCGCCGTGCTCGGCTAGCTGGGCCGCCAGGTCCTCGATGTCCACCGGCATCCCGTCATGCTCCAGCGTCAGGCCCGCGTTCACCCGCGCGGGGACCAGGAACCAGGCCCGCTCCAGGCTTGTGCGCTCGCCGCCGCTGGCCTTCAGCCACAGCCCGGCGGTCAGCCACTGGGTGCACGTCCGGCCGTCGGGCCCCGGATCGGTGCGGCCGTACTCCTGCCACCAGGCGCCGCTCTTCGCCGGGCCCGGCCGGCCCTGGGTGTGGATGGAGGTCAGGGTGCCAGCCGCCTCGCCCGAGGCGGACAGGCTCTTGGAGCTGATCTCGCCGTCGATGAATGTCGGGCACAGGACCCCGCTGGTCAAGGACTTACCGGAGCCGTTCATCCCCACCAGGGCGAGCCATCCGGAGCTGTAGAGGAACTGCTCCTCGCTCCACTGCCAGGAGTTCACCGCCCCGGCCCGGGTCGGTTGCCACCTGCCCACCGCGGCGGGGTGCGGATCGACCACGACGGTCTTCCTGCGTGAGCCGGTGCGGCCGGCCAGGCTCTCAAGCGTACGGTGGTGTTCAGTCATCACTGATTCTCCTGTTCAGCGGCGCCGTCGGCACCTGCCGTGTCCTGGATCGCGTTCGCGGCGTGGGAAATCTGGACCTGCCACAGATGGATGGCCGGCGTGGGCCGCCAGCCCGAGCCCGGCGGGGGATCGGCGGCAACGATGCTGGCGGAAAGCAGCTGCCCGATCGCTGCCTCGGCCAGCGACCGATCCCCGTTGGGGCCCTGGTACCGGCGTGCCCACCACGGGCGCTCGGTCAGGACCCCGCGCAGCTCGGCGCACGCCCACTCGATGCCGAACCACCCCATCGGCTCATCCCGCCCGGCCAAGGCGTCCAACAGCAGCAGCGCACCCTGCTGCTCGAGCGTGCGGCCGTGAGGGAACGTCAGATCAGTGGTGTGCCCCTGCGGGTCGGCCACCGTCCACCAGTCCCGGCGAACGGTGCACACCAGCCCGGCCACCGCAGCCGCGTCCAGCGCACGCTCCCGCCCCGTGTAGGAGGACAGGTACCGCCCCACCTCGGTATCGGGATCCGGCGCCAGGCCAGGGTCATCCAACACCGCCCGCATCGCCAGATGCCGCCGACGCCTCTCATGCGCCTTCGCCGGCGCGTCCTCGGGCAGCTCCCGCTGGTCCGCACACAGCGCGCCGACATGCGTGTGCGGCGCATCGAGGTCAATGTCCAGCAGCGACGGCGCGACGGACGCGATCAACAGGGCCAGGCGTTCACGACGCGCCGTGATGACCAGGTCCAGCCCCTGATCCTGCTCCAGAAGATCCAGCGCTGCATCCGAGGCGATGACATGCCACGACTCCAAGAGCCGAAGCGCGTCGATGAACGCCAGCCGGTGGGAGGCCGCAGTCGCCTGCTTCTCCCCAGCTGCGGCAACCGGCCGAAAGCGCGGCAACCGCCCCGCGTCGGCCTCCATCCCGCACGCCTGGACCACCGCACGCTGCAGATCGTTGAACGTGGCCTGCGTACTGCGCCACAATTGCTCGCACACCAGGCTCGCCAGAACCAACACCAGCGGGGACGCCACGGCGGAGGACTTGCTGCGCTTCACCACGGGAGCGCGGTCGCCCGGCGGATCACGGCGCCGCTTGTACAACCGGCACACCCCCTCTGTCCGGTAGACCTCGAACCGCCAGCCGGCCGTCCGGTCGAACCAGGCGGCCACCTCCCGCTGGTAGTTCACGGCCAAGCGGAACGTCTCCGGGTCCGCCTCCACGCAGTGGATCTGCTGTCGCAGCATCCGCGCCACCACCAGCCCAGCCTCGGGCTCCAGCTTGACGCCCGCCCCGCGTGACATCGGAAGAGAGCCTGTGACCATCACGCGGCCATCCCTTCCACGCCAGACTCCAGCAGGCGGACCTCGACGAGGACATCGGGTGCCGTCAGGGTCCCCTCCTCGAACTCCACCGTCACCATCCGCCCCATCTCGCCAGGCCACAGCGTCAGGCTGGCCCCCACCGTGGAGGTCGACCCGCAGCCCACCGAGTCGTCGAAACCGTTCAACGCCTCCTCCAGAAGCTCGATCAACACGGCGGTGTGATCGGCGGCCAGGCCCTCGAAGAAGGACAACGGCACGGGCCCGGGAGTGACCAGGCCGCGAGCGATGATCTCCAGAAGCTCCAGCTCGGCGTCGTTCTCCTCCTCGCCCCGCTGCCGGTCCCGATCCAGATCGGGAATCCTGCGCGGCACCCCCGTCGACTGCGCTCCCCGCTCGCTGCGGCGCAGAACCACCTTCACCTCATGGCACCCGCCGTCCTGCGCACGGTCGTACACCGCTACGTCCTCCTCACCCGGCGCGAGCGGATGCCGCGCAGGCCACATCCCGAACGCTGCTGCGAACACCTGGTAGACATCGGCGGTGCTCGGCTGGGCGTGCAGCATCCTGGCGATCTGCCGAAAGTCCGCGCCCACATCACTGCCGCGCGTCGTCGCGTAGTAGCGGCGGTCGATAGCACCGAGCAGGGCATGAATGGCATCCGCAGCCGCAGCCACCAGCCGCTCGATCGACCCCCGCGGGGCGAACCATGCCTTCAGATCACGCAGTTCACGTACCTTCTCCGCGACCCAGCTCTCCTGCGCCGCAGGCTCCAGCACACCCGAGTCCGGCAGCGCCTGCCGCACCACGACAGTGAGACCGACCGCCTCGAGCTGGTCGAAGGCCGAACGTACCCGGCCCAGCGAGTGCTCGGTGCGGCGCGCGAAATGCTGCAACGCCAGCAGGATGTGCCGGCGGCTGGTGGCGAACACCGTGTCGTCACTGACGTCGTTCTGGGCCAGCGCTCCGACCGCGCTGTAGAAGTCACCGCCGGCCTCCTGCAACTGCTCCAAATGCGCATGGACCTGCGGCAGGGCGGGCGCCAGCATCCCAGCATCCTCGCGATAGTGGTGCAGTAGCCCGCGCAGGGTCTGCTCCACCGCATCGAGCAACCGGGGCGGCAGCTGCAGCGTGCGGTCCAGGCGACCCACCGCATCCCGTACGGCCGCGACCATCACCCGCCCCTCCCGGGTCAGCGACCACGCCTCACGCCGACGAGCGCCCTCCGCATAGCTCCCCACCGGAGCGCTGTAGTCGCGGAAGCGGGTCACATACCCGGTGTCGGTCAGCCGCTCGACCACGTCCGACAACACCTCGTTGCCGACCGAATCGCGGTACCCGACCTCCACCAGCAGGCCGCGAATGTCGGACAGGGTCCACATCGGCCCACGGCTGCTCGCCAACAGCAGGGCTCCCAGCACCGCAGCCGACAATTCGCGCCGCTCGTCGTCCTTGTCAGCGAAGACGCCGAAAAGATCCGTATCGAGCATCCGCCACCAAGCGCCGTTCAACTTCAGCCCCTCCTTCCATGCGCATTTCTTTCTGGGCACGCCGACGGTGGAACCAGGTACTCCTGCCTGAAACAGGCGGGGCAAGACAGCGGCCCAGCCTGACCGTCGACGCAATGACACGGAGCACCGTAAAGAGGGGCGCTGACAATTGTCATCGGATAGGGCTGATAGGTGAACGCCCGGATCGCCTCGATGCGCCTCTGCCAGCAGGTACGCCTTGATTGAAGCCGTGATCAAGATCAGGCAGGCTGGTTTGAGGTAGAGACCACATGGGCCCGTCTAATGAAGCAATCACACCTAACTGATGATAAATCAAGTAACCTCTGGCCAGACACACTCAGAATGGCCGATATGCCGTCAACCGCTGGACAATTCTTCGCGCTTGGCGCAGCATCGGAAGCGCAATAGTCCTCACGGGAGAATTTTGAGTGGCTGGCAGCATGGTGCGCGAGGTTGGTTCTCCAAGCCCTCGAAGATCGGCTCGCAGATCCCTCCACCGTCCGAGCGGCTGAGCGTGAGTCCCTCCACGGCTCTCGCTGAGCGCCTCTCACCATGGTCCGCTGTGTGATGCACATCACGGGCATCCGAGGAGCTCGGGGCAAAGGGAAAGCCGACCTGCTGCCAGCACTGGCACCGATAGAGTGCACGATCGACGGGGCGCACCCAGACGGACTGCGTTCCGAAAGCCGTGACAGGGGTGATCATGCGCGTGGCGAGGCTGGAAGACCGGTACCGGCTGGACGCGGTCCTGGGGTCTGGCGGCATGGGCCAGGTCTGGCGGGCCTTCGACGAACGGGTCGGACGGCCCGTAGCGGTGAAGCTGCTGACCGGAGCCGACTCGGCGTCCATGGGTGCCGAACGGTTCGCGGCGGAGGCCCGCGCGGCCGGGAACCTGAGCAGCCCGCACATCATCACCATCCACGACTTCGGCCAAGCCGGCCCCGAGCACCGCTTTGCGCCGTTCCTCGTCATGGAACTCCTCGAAGGCCAGTCCCTGGAGGAGGTCATCACCGGAGGTGCCCTCCCACCCGTGACAGACGCCCTCGACTGGACCTTGCAGGTGTGCACCGGCCTTGCGACCGCTCACCGCGCCGGTATCGTCCACCGGGACATCAAGCCGGCGAACGCCATGCTCCTTCCCGGAGGCGTGATCAAGATCCTCGACTTCGGGATCGCCAAACACGTGTATGAAGACCTCGCACTCACCGGCACAGGCCGCGTCATCGGCACACCCGCCTACATGGCCCCCGAACAGGCCCAGGGCGACCGCAACATCGGCCCCGCCGCCGACCTGTACGCCGTCGGCTGCCTGCTCTACACCCTGCTGACCGGCCGGCCGCCCTTCACAGGGCAGCCCCTGGCAGTCCTACACCAACACCTAACCCGCAAGCCCGAGGCCCCGAGCGCCTACCGCCCGGCCATCCCAGCTGGCGTCGACGACCTCGTCCTCCGCCTGCTCGCGAAGACTCCCGATAACCGGGCCGCCGGTGCATCCGAGACCGCAGACGCGATCCGCGTCCTGCTCGCACCCGCTGTGCCACGGCGCAGCACCGGACCGCGCACCGGCGCAGCCCAGCACATGGCGTCCGCTCCGACTCGCACCACGCGGCGGCCACCGGCAATCCCTCACCCCCCAACCATGCTCGACGAGCACGCACCCGTCACTCCTGCCGCCCTGGCCGCTCGGCAGGCACTATCAACCGCCGAGACACCGACCGACCCAGCGCCGCAGGCCACCCAAGCAGAGCTGCAAACCGCGAGGAAGAAGGCCCTGTGGCGGACTGCGGCGGCTGGTGGAACACTGATCGCGCTCCAGCTGATCGCGTTCGCCTCCTGGTCTCCAGGCTGGGCGGCTACCGTCGGCGCTGCTGCTGTCCTGATCCTGGCGCTGGTGATCAGCTTTGACGATCCACCAGTGGAAGGCATGGGCTCACTCGATGGATTCGCCGTGTCCATGGGCGTAACCATCGTCTCCTGCCTGCTGCTCTTGATCATCTCGCCGATGCCTTGGTGGGGTGTGCTCATCCTGAGCGGGATCATGTGTCCGACGTTGATGGGCATCCGGAAGCCGCTCGTGAAGGGGCTCAGCCGGGCCCTCGAACGACGAACCTCCGAGGTGCAGATGACGGTCGGTGCGGCCCTGGTGAATGCGGCACTTTCAACAGGGCTTCTCGCCGGTACGTGGCTGCCAGCGCTGATCACCGCGATTCTGGGTGGGCTGACCTGGATCGCCTTGTCTGCAGTGTTGTCGGTCCTTCTGCCCCGGCACACGTCGATCGGATCCCAGTCGCAGCCGGCCGAGCGCAAGGGCCGGTACCGCTAGCCGGGCACGGATCCAAGTGTTGGCATACAGCGATGGCCCGCCGGACGGTGTTGCGCGCGGGGATTTCGGCCAGCACAGGCCCAGTCCGATCCGGTCCTGATCCGTGCTGGCCAGGACCAGGTCAGCGCATTCCGGGTGGGTCAGGAAGTAGTCCGCGCTCCTGAACTCCTCGCCGCTGTTGTAGTGCACGACGATTGCAAACCGGTCGTCCAGCGGGACGGTGAACGTCGGCCGTCGCGAGCAGCTCCGACGCCTTGCCCTGGCCACACTCGCTGCCCGGCTGGCCGATCTTGACTCGGCGGCGACTGTGTTGTCTGAACCGGTCAGATTCTCGCCCCGAGCAAGGTGAGGGTGGCACCCCGATCTCGAGACGAGGCGTAGGGAGACGACTTGCGACCGCGCCCCGATCGCTTCGCTTTGCGCATTGCGGCCGGTGACAGAGTCAAGCCGAGTTCTGGAACCTCACAGGGTTCGGCGTTGCGATCCGGATCGGCGAAGCCTCATCAAGATCGGTTGGCCAGGGGCCAAGGGCACAGATTCATAACGCATGCCGCTCTGTGGTGGGGGTTTTGTTGGTGGATAGCCGCACGAATGCGACATCAGGGGCGGGAAGTTACTGGAAAGGTTGTTGACGCCACGGTGTGTGAGTGTGAAGAGTTGGCATGAACAGCAGCGGTGGGGGAGCGCCGTTCTGAGGATCACGAGGTGGGGGAGTCGTGTCTGTTCATGCTGTCCTAGCGTGCCTTGGGGGCCCTTCGAGGGCCGTGTCGGTGCCGCTCCGCCTGCCTGAGATCAGGTTCAGACGCCGGTTGATGCGCGGAGTGGGCGTCGGGTTGTCATCGGTCCTGCTCTTATGGCAGATGACGCTTCCGGCCGGTGCCGCAGCGGCCACATCTCCGGCGCAGAACCGCATCGACCTCACGGTCCTCGTGGTGGATGACGGTAGTACCGCGGTCAGCGCGATCGAGGCGGAACTGACTAGCGAGGGAACGCCGTTCACCACGGTCAAACTGTCGGACACCAACCGGCCGACCATTACCGCAGCCTTTCTCAGCGATACTGCCAACAACGTGCCCCGGGCCAAGTTCGAGGGCGTGGTCTTGCCGAACGACAACCCGTTCGGCAGCGGTTCGGCGGAGATGGCCGCCCTCGCGAGCTACGAGGCACAGTTCGGGATCCGGCAGTTCGACGCCTACACCTACGCGCAGCCGGGCGTCGGTCTGAACTACGCGCAGAACCCCGGCTACATCGGCTCGCTGGACGGCACCCAGGGCGCGGTCACGCAGGCCGGCCTGGCGGGCCCGTTCGGCTACCTTAAGGGCAGCGTCCCGTTCGAACAGCCCCAACCCGGGACGAGTACGAGTTACGGCTACCTGGCCACGCCGCTTGGCACCTTGCCGGCCGGCGCCTCGTTCACTCCGCTGGTGGACGCGCCGATCCCGAACAGCACCGCGCGCGGCTCACTGGTCGGCGAGTACAACCACGACAGCCGCAAGGAGCTGGTGGTTACCTTCGCCTACAACCAGAACCAGCAGCAGTTCAGGCTGCTGGCCCGCGGCTTCGTGGACTGGCTGACCCAGGGCGTCCACCTCGGCTACGACCGTAACTACTTCGCGGCCGACATCGACGACGTCTTCGATGCCGACAACCGCTGGAACACCGCGCTCAAGTGCACCACCGGCGACGCCAACTGCCAGCCCGGCACCGGCCCAGCAGCCACGCCGATCCGGATGACCGCAGCCGACGCCCAGTACCTCAAGCAATGGGAGCAGGCCAACAACGTCACCCTCGACCTGGTCTTCGACGGCAGCGGAAGCGACAGCTGGAAGGCTCAGAACGGGGGCAGCGACCCGCTGCTCGCTCAATTGGTGACCGACCAGGCTGCCTATCGATTCGTCAACAACACCTACGGGCGTCCCTTCCTCGGCTGCGTACAGAACGTGACCGTGCTCCCCTGGCAGTGCACGACCGACGCCGGCGGCAACACCGTCTGGACCGACCAGCCGACGGTCCAGAACGCGATCCAGCAGAACATCACCTGGGCCAAGCAGAACAATCTGACGATCGTCCCCACCGAGCTGGTCACCAACCAGGACTCAGGCCTGGCCGTTCCCCCGCAGCAGCCGGCCGACAACCCCAACCTCGCGTCGGCGCTCGCGGCCGCCGGCGTCGCCTGGATCGGCAGCGACGCCTCCCGCGAGGCGGCTCAGCGTGCGGTCGGGACATCGACCCTGACCATCCCGCGCTATGCGACCAACATCTTCTCCAGCGCCGGAAAGGCGACGGAGGAGACGGACGAGTACAACTGGATCTACACCAGCAAGGCCGCCGGCGGCAGTGGAGCCTGTCAGAGCACCAGCTCGACCTGCCTGGCGGCCCCACTCGACGAGAACAGCGGCTTCACCTCCTACATCGTGCCGGTGGAAGCCCGGATCGACCTCGGCCACGTGCTGGGCAACGACCCGCGTCCGCTGGTCCTGCACCAGTCCAGCCTGGCCGAGGACCGGCTCGCCTACCCTGTGCTGCAGCAGATCCTGACCACCTATCACTCGCTGTTCGCGGACAGCACGCCGGCGGTGAATCTGCGCCAGGGCGACATCGGCGCCGAGCTGCAGAAGCGCGCGGCCTGGGCATCCGCTGTCAGCGCCGGCAAGGTTACCGCTTACCGGATCGGCAGCACCGTCACCATCAGCGCGCCTACCGGAGTGGCGGCCGAGGCCACCATGCCCGCTGGCACCACCCAGACACAGCTCCTGGGCAGCAACGCCTTCGGTAGCGCGTACGCGGGCACCCTGTCGGGCTGGGCGAGCCCGGGACCGTTTCAGGGCTCGGTGACTCTCCAGGTCCATACGACGGCGAACCCGCCTCTGCCCGCCCCGACGATCTCCAGCCCCATCTACCCGGCCGGCACCTGGAGCACGCCCGCAACCGGATCCACCACCTTCACCCTGGCGGACAGCGGGTCTACCGTCACCGGCTACCTGTACGGCCTCGACCAGTCGCCGACCAGCTCGCTGACCGGCACCAGCCTCGCGCTGACCCCCGCACCGGGCTGGCACACACTGAACGTGGTCGCCGTCGACAGCAACGGCGACCAGTCCCCGGTCACCGCCTACAGTTTCGGCGTCGGCACGGCGGTAGTCACCAGCCCAGCCGCGGGTGCCACAACCGGCGGCAACCCGCTCGCCCTAGGGGCGACCTCGGCACCGGGGATGACCGGCGTGCGATTCCAGTACCGCGCCTCCGGCGGGACGACGTTCAGTGACATCCCCCCGGCTGACGTCATCAACGGCACTGCGGCCGTCCCGTCCTGGCCCGTGGCCACCGGCGCCGACGGCTCCAGCCCGGCCCTGTCCTGGAACGCCGCGCACACCATCACCGCCGACGGCGGCTACCAGGTCCAGGCCGTCTTCACCGACGCCTCGGGCAACACCCTGACCAGCCAACCGGTCAGCTTCACCCTCTCCCGACCCGCAGCCCTGCCCGGAGCTCCGGGCAGCGTCACCGCCACCGCCCGAGACAGCTCCGCAGCCGTCAGCTGGACCACTCCAGCCAACACCGGCACCTCACCCGTGACCGGCTACACCATCACCACCACCACTGCGGGCGCCGTGGTCGGCACACCCATCACCGTCCTGGCCACGACCACCGCCACCACCCTCACCGGCCTGACCAACGGCACCGCCTACACCGTCACCGTCACCGCAGCCAACGCCACCGGTAACGGCCCGGGGGCGAGCGCCACGGTCACGCCGTTGCCCGCCACGGCTCCCGGGCCGGTCACCGGCATCGCCGTTGTGGCCGGCAACGGACAGGCCACCGTCAGCTGGACCGCACCGGCCAACGACGGCGGCGCCAACCTCACCGCCACGGTGGTAGAGATCCACGCTGCGGCCAATGACGCGCTACTCGCCTCACAGACCGTCAACTCGTCTGCAACCAGCGTGACCGTCACCGGACTTCCGGCGGGAACGCAGGTCTACGCGAGCGTCTATGTCCGCAACGCCGCGAACCTGACGGGACCGCCGGTGAAGTCGGCCCCCGCGACGGTGGCCGCTGTGCTCTCCCTGACCGGCCTCGGTGCCTGGCGGACCAGCGACCCCGCCACCTCCGCCCCGATGCTCTGCCTGATCTGGACGTTCAACGGCCCGCACACCGACACGGTCAGTGGCCAGCTCCACTACCAGAGTGCTCCGACGGCGGGCGGGGCGCCCGATCCGGCGACCGACTGGTCCATCAGCTACACAGCCGCCGGAAACTACTCCGGCAGCGGCGGCGAGTACTCCTGGTGCGCGGACATCACGCAGCTGCCTGTCTCCGCCGCCGGAACCCAGTGGACACCGGTGTCGTTGACCGCCGACGACGGCAACGGCGACCAACTCACCGCCCCGGCGACGGCCCTGGCCAGCCTGACCGTGCTCGACCCCGACGGTCACACCGACCCCGCCACGTTCACCATCAGCGCGGCCACGCCCGCCGCCGTTCGCCCGCCGTCTACCACCCTTACGCCCAGCCGGGTCTGGCACCTGACCAGCCGCAACCCGGTGGCCTTCGGATGACCATCAGGAGGAGTCCCATGAGCCGTCGGCCACGTGCCCGGCGACAGATCGGCTTACCACTGACCGCAGCACTGATCGCCGCGCTGCTTGGCCCAACGGTCTTCGCCTCCCACGCCTCAGCGAATACACCCAGCCACCGGCCCACCTCCGTCGCCACCGCACCGGCCGGTCGACCCGCAGTGCAGGCCGGCAAGCCGCGCGCCGACCCCACGCAGCCAGACCCGCATCGGCCGGTGACCACGCTGCCCGCGCCCCTCCCACCGGCCGATCCGACCGACAAGCCGGGCGACAAGACAAGCGGCAAGCCAGCCCCGGCCGACCCCTCGCTGACCGGCCACCCCCGGCACCCGGGCGGGAGGCTCGTGCCGGACCCGGTGGAGGTGAAGTTCGACAACCACGGGCGGGCCCTCTCACCCCCGCCGTCACTACCCGTCGGGGTCGGCTCCCTCCCCCCTGCCACGGCTGCGGCGCCGAGCAAACCGAAGACGTCCACCAACGGGAACCGGCCGAGCGACACGACGCCGGCCGCGGCGACAGCACCGGGAGCGCCCACGAACGTGGTAGCCGTCGAGCGGTACTTCGGCGCCAAGGTCACCTGGTCGCCGCCGGCCAGTGACGGGGGTAGCGCGATCACGGGGTACACGATCACCGCCTCCCCGGGCGGTGCCACCACGACGGTCGCGGCCGGAGTGACCAGCGCTAACGTCACCAACCTGAGCATCGGCACCTCCTACACCCTCACGGTCGCCGCCACCAACGCCGTCGGGGCCGGCCCGGCCTCCGCTCCATCAGCGGCCGTGGTCCCCGAACCGGCCACCGCGCCGGGGCCGATCACCAATGTGCAGGTCAGCGCAGGCAACGCGCAGGCCTCGGTGACCTGGACACCGCCCACCACCGACGGCGGCGCCGACCTCAACTGGCAAATGGTGAAAGTCTTCAAGGCGGCCGACAACTCCTTCGTCGGCTCCGGCGTGGTACCCGCGACGGCGACCACAGCCACCATCGGTAACGTGGTCGACGGAACCGCCTACTACATCACGGTCATCGCCGAGAACGGGGCTGGCTACGCCAGCCCGGCCGCCACTTCGGCGACCTTCACCCCCAAGGCGGGTCCGCAGCCGGCACCGCCGGCGAGCGTCACCGCCACCGCTGGCACCGGCCAGGCCGCGGTGAACTGGACCGCCCCCTCGGACAACGGCGGTTCCCCGGTGACCGGTTATACGGTCACCACGTACGACTCCAACAGCAACGTGGTGGGTACCCCGGCCACCCTCAGCGCAACCTCGACCTCCACCACCGTCACCGGCCTCACCAACGGCAGTACCTACTTCTTCGGCGTCTCCGCGTCGAACGCCAACGGGGCTGGCCCGGCCTGGTACAGCACGATGGTCACGCCGGCCGCAGCGCCCGCCGTGCCGAGCGGCATCACCAGCTACCCGGCGAACCACTCGGTCTACGTCGCCTGGCCCGCTCCGGCCAACGGCGGAAGCCCGATCACCTCCTACTCCGCCGTGCTGACCGGATCCGACGGCTCGACCACGACGCAGCAGGTCCAGAGCGGCGGCGCGCTCTTCTCCGGGCTCAACAACAGCGTCAACTACAGCGTCTCAGTGAGCGCGGCCAACGCCGTCACCAGCGGACCCGCGTCGGCACCGGCCGCAGTTGGCACCTTGACCGAGCAGGCGTCGCGGCCCGTCGGGGTCAGCCATCCCGCAGCCGACCAGGGCCCGTCGAGCGGGGTGACCTACCAGGAGACGCGGACCTCGGTAAAGCTCTCCGGCAACGGCCGATACCTCTTCTACTACGCGACGCTCAGCAACGGCGGAACGAGCGTCCAGAGCGGCTGGTACCGGTACGACCTGCAGACCGGCGCCACCCTGCCGGTCTGGAACTACAGCGCCTCAACCGCCGCACCACCGGCCGGGCCGTCCCCCTGGGAGCTGGACTACTTCGACGCCGCCAGCTTCGACGGACAGACCTTCGCCGGATACGGCGGAAACCAGCTGTACGTGTGGCACGCCGACACCGGCAAGGTAACCCTGGCGAGCGCGAACGCCTCGGGCGCCCCGACGGCCGGCCAAGTGCACGCCGGCAGCCTCACCAGCGACGGCCACTACCTCGTCTTCACGGTCGAGAACGACGGCGACATGGCCAACCACGGCACCTGCAACGGCGCCACCTACTTCGACCAGTCGGGCAACAACGTGCCGGCCCAGGCGGGCGTCTACAAGTTCGACACGATCGCAGGGACACTCACCCGGGTCCCACTCAACCTGACTGCCCCGAACGTCGTCGTCGACTGCACCGTTCCGGCGCAGTACACCAACGTGCCCGCAGTCTCGGCGGACGGCCGCCGGATCGTGATGCAGGCGGAGTTCGCCTACCACTACCCCGGCAAGTCGACGGAACTCCAGAACCCGGGCGAGATCGTCAGCACCGACATCGCCACCGACGGCAGCGCGGCCAGTACCTGGCTCTCCCCACTGCAGCAGGGCTACACCTATGACGAGAACTACCCGGTGACGCTCAGCGACGACGGTCAGACCGTGGTGGCGGAAGTCGACTCGTCCGCCGGATCGACCTTCGTGACCCTCAACCCGAGCCAGCCCACCGCGGCACCGGTCGCCTTCGCCAACGCCAGCGCCGCCCACGCGTACACGGTCTCGCGTGACGGCAAGACCCTGGTCACCCTGGTCGGCAAGGCCAGCGACGGTACAGATGCCCAGGTCGCCGTGATCGACATCGCCTCGGGCCGACTCACCGTCGCCTCGCAGATCAACGGCCAGCTCTCGGTGCCCGGCCAGGCCGGCTTCCTGACCGACACGTCGCTGGACGGCACCGGCCGGCGAGTAGCGATGACGACAGCCGCACCGAACATGCTGGGCCGTACCGACTGCGTACCCAACAGCCCCACCGCCGGAACCAAGGGCTGCCCGGTGGACATCGCCGTAGTCGACCTCGTCACCGGCACCGTCGGCGTACTCCCCAACCAGACCTTCGGCTGCAGCTGCTGGAGCAGCCGGGTCGCCACCTCCGCGCTGCAGTCGTTCGTCGGGGACCCGGTCGACACCGCGACCGGCTCGTACACCGAGAGCGTCGACGACGGCGCGCTCCAGGGTGACGGCCTCCAGTTCGACCTGCGGCGGACCTACAACTCAGCCGCGGCGAGCGTACCCGGACCGTTCGGGCCAGGCTGGAGCGAGCCCTACGCGATGAACCTCGCCGTCTCCGGCTCCACCGTGGTCTTCACCGACGAGGGCGGTGCGCAGACCGTCTACACGAAACAGGCAGACGGCTCGTACCAGTCGGCCGCCGG
Organism: Kitasatospora sp. NPDC024654; assembly: GCF_055559155.1. Taxonomy (NCBI): domain Bacteria; kingdom Bacillati; phylum Actinomycetota; class Actinomycetes; order Kitasatosporales; family Streptomycetaceae; genus Kitasatospora; species Kitasatospora sp. NPDC024654. Next base: position 26,645 of record NZ_JBVHLF010000039.1, on the reverse strand, counting down.
TGCCAGGTCCGTGCTCGCCGCCAGCGCCGGCGGATACACCCTCACGACCCCCGACGGCCAAGTCGACAGCTTCGACGGCAACGGCCGGCTGACCGCCATCGCCGACCGAAACGGGCGCGGCCTGACCTTCGGCTACAGCGGCAGCCAGCTCACCACCGCCACCGACACCGGCGGACGGGTCGTCAGCTTCGCCTACGACCAGGCCACCGGGCAGATCAGCAAGGTGAGCCTGCCCGACGGCAGGTCGGCCAGCTACGGCTACGACAGCTCCAAGCGGCTCACCTCGGTCACCACCGCGGACGGCACCACCACCTACACGTACGACAGCTCGGGCCGGCTGACCACCGTCACCGACCCGGGCGGCCACCTGCTGGTGCAGAACAGCTACGATCCGACAACCGGCCGGGTGACCGCTCAGCCGCAGCCCGGCGGACCACAGCTGACGATGGCGTGGAACGCCGCAGCCGAGACCGAGACCAGCACGGACTCCAGCAACCGCACCACCACCGACTACTACGCGGGCAACGTCCTGGTGGCCCACGTGGACGCGAACGGCGGCCGGACCAGCTACAGCTACGACAACCGCCTCGACCTCACAGCCGTCACCGACCCCGACGGCAACACCACCCGGATGACCTACGACGCCGCCGGCAACCTCCTCACCAGCACCACCCCCGGCAACCCGCCCGCGACCGAATCGTGGACCTACGACAGCCACAACAACCCGCTCACCCACACCGACGCGCTCGGCAACACCTGGACCTACGGCTACGACACCAACAACCGGCTCAACTCAGCCACCAGCCCGGGCGGCAGCAAGACCAACCTCACCTACACCGGCGCCGGCCAGGTCGCGACGGTGACCAGCAACGGCCAGACGACGACGAACACCTACGACGCCGCGGGCAACCTGACCGCGAGCACCGACCCGACCGACGCCACCACGACCTACACCTACGACCCGGCCGGACACGTCCTCACCCAGACCGACCCACGCGGCAACGTCACGGGCGCGACTGCGGCCAACTTCACCACCACCTTCACCTACGACGGCATGGGGCGCGTGGCCAAGAAGACCGACCCGCTCGGCCACACCACCACCAACTCCTACGACGCATCCGGCAACCTCACCGCCGTCACCAACCCGGACGGACACACCACCAAGTACGGCTACGACGCATTCGGCCGGCAGACCACCGAGACCGACCCCGACGGCAACACCATCACCACCACCTACGACCCGCAGGGCGAAGCGACCTCCGTCACCGACGCGACCGGCGCCAAGACCACCTACAGCTACGACAACGCCGGCCACGTGATCTCGACCACCGCGCCACTTGGCAACGTCGCGGGCGCCAACGCGGCCAACTACACGACCAGCTACCGCTACGACCCGGTGGGCAACCAGATTGCCGTCACCGACCCACTGGGCAACACCACCACGACCAGCTACGACGCCGCCGGCCGCCCGACAGCCGTCACAGACCCACTCGGCCACACCACCACGACCAGCTACGACGCAGCCGGCAACACCATCGCGACCACTGATCCCACCGGCGCGGTCACCACCGACACCTACGACAAGGACGGCCACCTGACCGCCGTCACCGACCCGCTGGGCCACACCACCACGATCAGCTACGACCTCAACGGCCACCCGACCCAGCGGACCTCACCGCTGGGAGAGGAGTCCAGCTGGACCTACGACGCGGACGGCCGCCAACTCACCCAGACCGACCCGCGCGGCAACGCCGCGGGCGCGACCGCGGCCAACTTCACCACCACCAGCGCCTACGACATCGCGGGTGATCTGCTGGCGGTGACCGACCCACTCGGCGAGAAGACCACCTACGGCTACGACAACGCCGGCCGCCAGATCACCCAGACCGACCCGCTGGGCCACACCACCAGCTACGGCTACGACGCCGAAAACCGTCCCACCACCGTCACCGATCCTGGTGGAAAGACCACGACCACCACGTACGACGCGGCCGGCCGGGTAACAAAGCGCACCGACCCGCTGGGCAACACCACCAGCTACGGCTACGACAACGATGACCGGCAGACATCGCTAACCTCGCCGCGCGGCAACGCCTCAGGTGCGAGCCCCGCGACCTACACCACTACCTACGGCTACGACGCCAACGGCAACCGCACCACCGTCACCGACCCGCTCGGCAACGTCACCAAGACCGCGTACGACCCGGCCAACCGCCCCGTCACAGTGACCGACCCGCTCGGGCACCAGACCACCACCAGCTACGACCAGGCCAGCCGGGTCATCCAGACCACCGACCCGAGCGGGGCCGTGGTCACCAGCACCTACGATGCGGCGAACCACCTGCTCACCTCGACCGACCCGCTCGGCAAGGTCACCGCCTTCAGCTACGACAAGGCCGGACACCAACTCACCCAGGTCACCCCACTCGGCGAGACCACCACCAGCACATACGACGCGGACGGACGGCTCGCCAGCACGACCGACCCGCTCGGCCACACCACCAAATACGGCTACGACGCGGCCGACAACCAGACCACGGTGACCGACCCCTCGGGCCACACCACCACCGTGGCCTACGACGCGACCGACCGGCGCACCAGCGCCACCGACCAGCTCGGCCGGACCACCACCTACAGCTACGACGCCGCGAGCCACCTCACCTCGGTAACCGACCCGACCGGCGCGGCCACCGGCTACGGCTACGACGCCACCGGCAACCTGCTCACCCGCCAGGACGCCAACAGCCACACCACCACCTACAGTTACGACGCCAACCACCAACTCCTCACCGTCACCGACCCACTCGCCCGCACCACCAGCTACAGCTACGACGCCGACGGCAACCGCATCACCACCACCGACGCCCGAAAGATCGTCACCACCGCCACCATCGACCCGCGTGGCCTGACCACCGGCCTCAGCTACAGCGACGCCACGCCCAAGGTCACCTACGGCTACGACGCGGCCGGCCGCCGGACCTCGATCACCGACGGCACCGGAAGCCGCACGCTCACCTACGACAACAACGGCCGACAGCTGACCAACAACGGCTTCGCCTACAGCTACGACACGGCTGGCCACATCACCAGCCGCACCTACCCGGACGGCGAGAAGACCACATACACCTACGACAACGACGGCCACCAGAGCAGCCAGACCGCCGACGGCGCCACCGTGGGCTACGGCTACGACGCCGCTGGAAACCTCACCACCACCAACCTGCCCGGCACCAACGGGTACACGGAAACCCGCACCTACGACAGCCTGGGAAATATCGCCACGGTCACCGCGGCCAAGGGCGGCACGACCGCCTCGTCCTGGTCCTTGACCCGTGACGCCGCAGGCCAGCCCACCCAGCTGAACTCGGTGGTTGGCGGCACGCAGCAGGCCCAGCAGAGTTACGCCTACGACAACGCGGGCCGACTCACCAACTGGTGCACCTCGGCGGCCGGCACCACCGGCTGCCCGAGCGGCTCCGCCGTCGTGACCTACGGCTACGACAAGGTCGGCAACCGCACCGCACTGACCCGTGCCGGGCGCAGCACCACCTACACCTACGACGCCGCGGACGAGCTGACCATCGCGTCATCCGGCCTGGTGCGCCAGAACTACGTCTACGACGCAGACGGCAACTACACCGGCAACGGCTCATCGGCGAGCACCATCACCTACGACGCCAACAACCACCCGATCAGTGCTGTCCAGGGCGGCGTCAGCTTCTCCTTCACCAACGACGACCAGGGCAACCGGGTCACCACCAGCTCGGGTGGCACCCCGATCCGCACCGACACCTGGGACACCAACAACACGCTGCCCCAACTCGCCACCGAGACCAACGCGACCGGCGCCGTCGTCGGCGACTACCACCAGGACCCGCTCGGCCTCCCGCAGTCCGAGCACACCGCCACCGGCGCGGAGTACGACCTGCACGATGCGCTCGGCTCCATCACCGACCTGACCGACGCCAACGGCAACGCCCTCGCCCACTACACCTACGACCCCTTCGGCGTCCAGACCACCACGGTGCCCGGCGGCGGGGCCGCGCCCGCCAACCCCTTCGGCTTCGCCGGCCAGCTCGACGACCCGGTCATGACCGGCACCCAGGACCTCCAAGCGCGCAACTACGACCCGACGACCGGCCGCTTCACCAGCCGCGACCCGATCGGGCTGCGACTGGACGACCCCTACGTAGCGGACTACGTGTACGCGAAGGACCAACCCACCGACCTGACCGATCCCAGCGGCCAGAGCTCCACTCCGGCACCGGGGAACGGGTGGTGGGGGCCGGCCCAGGGATCTGAGCAGCACAACTTCACCCTGCAAATGGCCTATGAGCAGGAGGTTGCGCTGCACGGCGCGAGCAATGTGTACGCCGACCTGCCGGGTGCCCGGACGGTCTGGGGCGGCCAGACCATGACCTACAAGACGTACTGGTCCGAGATCGGCGAACCCGACCTGGTCGTGTCCGGTGTGCCGACGCCGCGAGGAGTCGGCTTCGCCATCTGGGACGTCAAACCCGCATCGACCTACGGCCTGAGCATGACCGCCTCGGTCGACAAGCTCGCCGGCTACCTGCGCGGATTCAGCCAGATGTCCGGTTGGCCGACGGTTGCCGGAGACCCGATCACACCCGAAATGCGGCCCTACCCAAAGGACACGCAGGGGGCCGAAGGCATCATGTTGATGTTCAACGGGACCGACTGGAAGGACTTCGGGATTCCAGAGGCCCAGCCCAATTTCCGGTACAAGACGCTGGCGGACCCCGACGACACTCAGGGCCTGATCTTCTACAAGCTGCTCCGCTTCGGAAAGAACCAGACCTGGCAGAACCGCCTGCTGGCGCAGCTCCAACTGACCGAGAGCGGCGCCGCCAACCAGCAGTTCCGACAGGTCCTGATCTGCCAGCCGGCTGGCGCCGGGGCCCTGGTGCAGGCACCCCTGCGGATCATCGGCCGGGCCAGCGGAGCAGACGTCTCCAGCGTCGCCTCGGAGACCGCGCTGACAGCATTCCCTGCCGGACCCATCAGCGTGGTAGACCCAGATCCGCTCCAGCCCCCGCCGCCTCCGCCGGCCCCCGCACGGCCCACAGTCACAGCCCAGTTCAGCTACGGTGGCGCCAGCGCCGATGACGGCCTTGACGGCCTCAACTGGCGCGACATGTTCAAGGCGGCCCTTGGCGGCGGTGGGACCTCCCTCGCACTTCAGCTGCTCTTCCCCGAGGAGGCGGAAGTGGCAACCGTGGGCCGAGTCGTCAAATATGTCCTCGCTGCCTGAACCGGAGTACCGGAGCGGAGAAACAATATGAGTATCGAGTTCACCATGTGGCGAATCACTCCAGACCAGAGCCGGCAGGCCCTGGCCGGCCATGGCATGGACGACGCACCCATGGCAGAGAGCTCGGCGGTCGCCAAAAGCTGGGATGTCCTGCTCCGGATCCTGGCCAACGGCGAGCAGGTGACAGACGACCCCGGCAGCGCGCCCATCGCTGCCCAGGCCATCTGCGGCGGAACGACCCTGGAGGAGGACGAGGAGCCTGACTACGGTGGCGCACGGATCATCGCGCCGGGCCAGGTCTCAGCGATCGCAGACGCGCTTATCGCCATCTCGGAGACGGAATTCCAGCGGCGCTACGAGTTAGCAGACCTGACGGGCTGTTACAGCTACTCAGCCGCCGACCCGGTAGATGGAGCCTTGTTCGCATTCCGCGAGCTTCGCGACTTCTACACCGCATCCGCTGCCAGAGGGGCCGCCATGCTGGTCTGGCTGGCCTGAACGAACCGAGTGGGGCGCACTCACTGCGCCCCACTCAGGCCGAATCCACCGGGCTTATGCCGGACTGATCGTTTAGTGGCTATTGTCGTTCCCATCTTGAGGGGTGTTAGCCGAACGGGAGTTTCGATCGGGTGAGCTACCCTGGCCGCCGTGAACCACACTCCCGAGCCGCTGAGCTGCCCCGACTGCGGGCGAGTGCTGAAGAGCCTGGGCCTTGTGCTGTCTCGCCGTGATGAGGGCAGCGCCGCCGAGTGGAGAAGAAGTGGGCATGCAGATGTCGCAGCACTGTCCAGCGAACGGCGAAGACCCTGGCGGAGTAACCGACGATACGATTGAATCGTCTTTCTGAAACTTGCAACGGGGGCGGGGCGTGGGGGATCGGATACGGTGTTGGGCACGCGTCATGGCGGCGCTCGCCCTCGTTGGTGTTGGGGCGACGGGCTGCTCAGAAGACCCGAGCGGCAGCCGTGCGGTCATTGAGGTGGACGCGCCAGCGGCATTGGTGGACCAAGCGGTGCACGTACGGATCACCGGTCTGTCGCCCGGCGAGGAGGTCGCCGTCAATTCACAGGCGGTGGACGGGCTAGGCAAGCAGTGGCTCGGACGGGCCACCTTCCGGGCGGACGCCCACGGCGTCGTCGTCTTGGACACGGCCCCTCCGACCGTCGGCACCTACCAGAGCGCGGACGGCATGGGCCTGTTCTGGTCGATGACCCCCGAGGCGGGCGATCCCGAGCGCACGTCCTTTTTCCCGCCTGTCTCGCCGCAGCACACCTACGACGTCACGCTCACTGCCGCGGCGCACGGACACCAGCTCGCCTCCCGGACGCTGACCCGCGAATGGTTCGGAGCCGGCGTGACCAGCAGGAAGCTCACCCTCGCGGCCGACAAGGTCTCCGGGGAGCTGTTCCTCCCGGCCCCTGGCACCCCGCGCCTTCCGGCCGTGCTCGTCTTCGGCGGCTCGGAAGGGGGAAACAGCGAGGCATCTGCCGCGGCCCTGCTCGCCTCGCACGGCTACCCGGCCCTGGCACTCGGCTACTTCGGCCTCCCCGGCCTCCCCGACGCCCTGGAGAACATCCCCCTGGAGTACTTCACTACCGCGGCGAGCCTGCTGGCCGCGCAGCCAGGGGTCGACCCCAATCACATCCTGACGATGGGCTATTCACGCGGCAGCGAGGCAGCCCTGCTCCTCGCCGACGACTACCCCGACCTCATCCACGGCGCGGTCGTCTACTCCCCGTCAGCCCAGGTCAACGGCGGATTCCCGGGCCACGGCACCACTGCATGGACCAAGGACGGCAAGGCCATCGCCCAGGGCCCCATACCGCTCGACCACGTCAGCGGCCCCGTCCTGACCATCGCCGGCGCCGACGACCAGCTATGGACCTCGTCCCTCTGGGCCCGGCAGATCATCCAGGAACTCGACACCGCCCACGACCCATACCCGCACCAGGCACTGATCTTCCCGAACGCCGGCCACGGAGTCGGCACCTACCCCTACCTCGCAGCCGGCACCCGTCCGGTCCACCCAGTGACCGGCAGAGAGACCAACCTCGGCGGCACCCGCGCGGGCAACGCCGCCGCTCGAGAGGCAGGCTGGCCCAAGGTCCTGACCCTCCTCGCCTCCCTCGACCGCTGAGCGAACAGTCTGATGAAAGAAGGCAAATGAACGGGCAGCGCGCGGTCGACTGGTCCGAAGCCACCTGGCTCAATCCGCCACTCGGCGCAGAGCCGGACGGTGAAGGACTACTGGTGACGACTCGGAACCGGAGCGACTTCTGGCGCACCACGAGCTACGGCTTCATCCGAGACGACGGGCACGCCCTCCTGACGGAGCTGCCCACCGGGTCCGCCATCGAGGTGACCTTCGTAGCGCAGTTCGACGCGTTGTACGACCAGGCCGGGGTCATGGTCCGCGTGGACGAGCAGACGTGGATCAAAGCCGGGGTGGAAATGACGGACGGCGTTCCGCATTTGGGTGCCGTGGTCACCCGCAGCCAGTCGGACTGGTCCATGGCGCCTGTCCCCGACTGGGCGGGGCGCCAGGTCACCGTCCGGGCCAGCCGTGAAGGCGATGCTGTGACCATCCGGGCGCGCTGCGAGGAGGGATCCTGGCGCATGGTCCGATTGGCGCCCTTGGCGCCGAACGCGGCGGCATCGGCAGGACCGTTCTGCTGTTCCCCGCAGCGAGAGGGACTGCGGGTGCGATTCACCCGGTTCGTTTCGGGGCCAGCGGACGCGTCGCTCCACGATCTTCAGGCCTGACGCCGGGGCAACGACACTACGGCCGAGGCGAGCAGGCGCAGGACGCTGGCGGCGGCCGCCGAACTCCACGAGGTTACTGAACAGGCCGCGGATCAGCAGAGCGGCGCAGTGGTTGATTGCGGCCGCCGCCACTGCCAGATCGGCGGCACCGCACGCCACAGCGCATCAGTCCCGATGTGGCCGACCCCAACCGTCGGCCGATCCTGGCCTGACATCCGTCAGCAGCCAATACCTCCGGTCCGCCCGGTCCCGTTGCCAGTGGCAAGCTACCAGGGCAAGCGGTCTCTCTCGATGAGCTCCGACCACAGCTTCGCCCGAGTCCCAGCTGAAGACGAGGCCAGCCGCTCGCCGCCCGGACCCCGTCGAGTCCAAACCTGGTGTCGACTGAGGGAATTGTGCACTGCTGGAATACGCCCCTCCCGCCAGTAGTCCGAGAGATCCTCAAGGGCTCCGTCGTGGAGTACTACGGCACCCCGGCGGTCAAGTCGACCAAGCACAAGCTCGACCCGGACCTGCCCACCAAGCACTGGTGGATCGTCGCTCCGGTCGCCAAGGCCATCGAGACCGCTGCGCGACTCTCACTCGATCCCGAACTGGCGTTCGCCTCCGTCCCCAGCCTCGAGCCCGGGACACGGTTCGCCAGCGGGGACGCCGTGACCGATTTCGTCAGGCGCGTCAACGCCGCCCGGCACGTCACCGGCCTGGACGAGATCCCCTCCCAGCACGTCACGCCGCACATGTTCCGGCGGACCATGGCGATGCTCACCCGGGACTTCCCCGGCTCCGAGATCGCCGTCGGCATGCAACTCAAACACGTCGCCGCCCGGGCCCTGGCCAACCTCACCACCCCCGGCTACATGGACCCGGACTCCTCCTGGGCCAAGCACCTGACCGGCGCGATCACCGAACGCCGGTTCGAGCGTCTCAAGGAGCTCTTCGCCGCCGACAACCGCGGCGACACCATCGGCTTCGGCCCCGGCGCTGACCGAATGCGCGAGGCCTTCGCCGCTGTCCGGCACGAAGCCGAACAGCTCCGCGCCACCGGAAGAGCCCAGCGCGGTGATCTCCGAGTCGAACACGACCTGCTGCGACGCACCCGCTTCTCGATCCGCTTCGGCACGCTCAACCACTGCACCATGAACGACGACGACCCCACCGGCGCGAAGTGCATCGAGGACGCGATCGTCCCCGACGGCCACCGCGGCCCCCTACTGGACCGCTGCCGGCCGTCCCGATGCGCCAACAGCATCCTCGGCCCCGAGCACCTGCCGATCTGGAAAGCCGAACGTGCGTCCCTGACCCTGCTTCGGACCGATCCCGCTCTGCCGAAGAACCGCCGGGCCGCCCTGGACGCCCAGCTCCACGGGGTCGACCTCATGATCAGGAAGGCCGGGCAGTGACCGTCTCGTCCAAGACCGAGCAGGCCCTGCGCGAGGCGATGGAACGCCTGCTCGCGGGCCGTCCCCGGATCACCGACGGGAAACTGACCAAGAACAACCTCTGCCGCGAGGCCGGCGTCAGCCGGGCCACGATGAACCGGGCAACCGACATCCTCACCGAGTGGGACAGCCGCGCAGCCACCAGCCCGGCCGGCCTCCACGCCCAGCAACGCGACGCCGAGCTCACCGAGCTCCGCAGCAAGATCCGCAAGAGCCGCCAGCAGTGCCACAGGCTCCAGGACCAGGTCGACGCCGCTGCGACCGTCATCATGACGCTGCTCGCTGAGAACGCCGCCCTGCGCGAGCAGGCGGCGAGGCGGTCCGCCGTCATCGTCCCGATCACCCGAACCACGACGGACCAACCCTCGCTGCCCTGATGCCTCAGCCCGCGCCGATTGTCGTCTGCCCGAGCTGCGGCGTCGGCGCGACCCGCTCAAGACGCCTGGGCCGGGGCCTGCCCGGGCGGGCGACAAGGACCTGTTCTACGGCAAGGACGGCGACCTGACCGGCGCGGACCGGGAGGGCCAGGAGGTCAACATGCTTGCCTCCACCTGCTCCAGTCCGCTGTGGGCCGCGCAGACCGGGCCCGGCACGGCTGCTGGCCACGATCCACAAGGCCCGGCAGCGCTGGCCGGGCCTGCGTCAAAGCCCCCACCTGTGGTCGCCCGGGCTCTGGCGACCACAACCAGTGTTCGCTACAGGTCGCCGGTTGCGCCCGTCTCCATGAAGCGAACAACGCGGCGACGGATGTGATCAAGGAACTCGCCTTCGTGCATTAACGGGTGCCCCGGACGCGGCCTCGACTGGTGGGCTGGCGGGAGTATCTCCTCCACCTGTCGTCATGAGTCACACTGCGTCAGGCCGTGGCCTGGCTGTTGAGACGGTGCTCCTCGGAGGGCATCGAGTCCCATTCGGTATACGCCCCGTCGCGCGGCACCATGAACAACGGACGCGATCGGAGGACCTGCCCGACCAGTTGGCCTCGGATCACGACCCCGGGATCATCCGGTCCTGCGTAGCCCTCGGGCGTGTAGCAAAAGTGCACATCCATTGCCTCGGCATACGCGATTGCGTCGCTCTCCAGCTCCGACAGGTCTCTCCCGACCAGCGGGAGTCCGTCGTACGCGACCTGGGGACCGTGCACGGCGTCGGCAGCGATGCAGAACAGCCCCACAACTTGGCTCACATAGCCCGTCACGGCAGGCGTTGAAGGAGCCATCCCGCGGCGGTGGACTTCGACCTTCCAAGTCGGCGAGAAGATCGCGTAGCGCCGTGCACAATCGCTAACCTTCGTCTGGCCGAGCATCTCAGCCGCCTCGACCACTTCATCGACGGTCATACCGAACCGGAGCGGTCCGACGCTGACAGCCGGCGAGTAGGACCACTCGTCCCGTTCGGCGACTCCGAAATCGGCTTCGGTCGTGAACGCCATAGTCGCTCCCAAAAGACTTGCCGCTACCCATCATGTCAATCGCCGACCAGCAGACCGCCGGGCGCCGCCGAGCTCGCGCAGATCACTCAGCGCGAGCCCCATCTGGGCTCGGCCGCGAATACGCGACACCTGAACATGCGAGCTCACCAGTCCCGAGGCCGTTGGCCGAGGCCCGCGGAAGCTCCGCGAGCGCCGGCTGGAGTGCCCCGCCGTCTGCAGGACCAGGTAGACGCCGCAGCTGAGCCTTCTGGCAGAGACGACCACCCTCCGTGAAGAGCAGGCTTCCCGCAGCGGCACTGTCACTCACCTCAGCCGGCTGCAAGCAAACCGCGAATAGCGGCGCCACCCTCAGCCCGGTTTACGCATCCCGAGTTCCGTGAACGTCGTCCACCGTGAACAGGGCGCTCTGATCGGCGGACTGACCTCGATCTGGAACTGACCCATACGGAGTGTTAAATGATAGCGCGTGCAAGCCTTTCAGATGCGACGCCACCCGATCGCCAGCAATTCTCGATAGACACCTAAAGCCAACCAGCAAAAGTGCCTTATGCTCCATTGTAAATAGATGCTCAAATGACTTCGACTTCCATGCGGAGTCACCCATAAGCGCGTCAAAACATGCCAGCTCCGCGGTCTGCAAGAGCTCCCGCGCCACCTGCGGATTCGACCGCAATCTCTCTACAAGATCCAGATAGTCGCTGATATAAGCAGGAGGAGTGGCAACAGAATCGCGCAGCGAAGGGTAATCAATCCGAACTGGTTCAGCACCAGAACTTACGTAAGCCCTGTGCGTTCGCTCCTGGACATGACGAATGAACGCATCCGCCCTTTCCAACATCGGCAGCACGTAGCTGTCGTTCGGATCGCCAACAGTCAGCGCACTCTCAAGCCTGCGCCGAAGCAGCCGCTCAGAGAAGTCATCAAGTCGTCCAGCGTCCTGCAATGCCGCCAGTAGTACCGCCATCAGGCTATGCCCAGCCAAGACAGTGGCTGCTGGTTCGGGAAGAACGCCCTGTCGTTCCACAGCAACACCGAATGCCTCAACGCTACGAAGGAGCGCCGGCGAGTCGGCAAGGAGCGCTTCGCCCCGCAGAAGTCGCGCCAGCGAAGAGAGGGGCCCCGGCATTCCCTTGAGCTGCGTGTCAGTCCTGGCCTCTGCAGCTGCACATGCCGGGCCATCCAGGTGTGCAAATCGCTCCGGAAGCCAGGCATGCGCCTTCTCTCGACGACTCAAAGTCGCCTCATCCATCACGAGAATGCCGAGCTTTCGCGCCAGGGCCTGACCACGCGGGCTTACTGTCTGGCGAACGATTGTCACTCGATCCAGGTCAAGCAACTGCCGAAATCCAGCCAGCCATACAATGGTGTTCGGCTCGCCACTCTGCCCTCTGCCGCTTTTGCACTCCATGCTTGATCGAGAAATGCGCAGCCGAGAATCAATATCAATCGAGAGCACATCAATATCGGTTAGCACGTCACGCCCGGCATCCGCGTCATCCGCCGGAAGCGGGACGCGCAAACGAACGTATGCACCCTCCGCAAACTCAAGTCGAGCTACCCGCCGCTCCAGTGTGCCTCCGACGGTGTCCGCAGGCTTCGTGCCGGCCTGAGGGCGAGCCGGGGCGCGGCGCCGGCGACTGGATGCCCCCTCACCCGCACTTCCGATACTCGCCCCGGTCACTTGCGGCCGCCCATCATCCGGTTCACAGGAACTTCCCGGAGGGCGGCAATCAGCCTGGCCTCCTCGACCTTGTCGACATCGCTAATCAACGCGAGACGCGCCCGCTCCTGCTCTACATGGCGGTACGAGCGCTGTGCCCGAAGAGCTGCCGCGTCCGCCTTCTCGGTGCCGGTGCCCTCGCGAGCGTTGAGCATGTCGAGGGCATCCTGAGCGACGTCCTGCTGCAGAAGCTGGAGCCGATACCGGCCCGGCTCAAAGCCGTCCACGACCTTCACGACACCCGCCTTCTCAAGCATCGGGTAGTCGGTTCCGACGTTAGAGGTGTGGCCCGCCACGCCGCGATTGATGAGCGCGCGCAGGAAGGCCTCCGGGGAATGAAGCTTGAACGTCGCAAACGTTGTGGCATAGATCATCGAGCCCACGAGCTGCCGGACATGGCCAGACGCATCTCCGGCGGTCCCCCCGAAAGGATCACGGCGGGCGTGAGGCGTGAAGAGGAACCCCCGCTCTTCACCATCAGAAGTCTGGATGACCGACCTCTGCACCAGGTTCTGGGACACGGCGAAGTCTACCCATTTCGCCTCGGTGGACCGAACGTGCGCTTCGGGCAGGCCAGGATTGAGCGAGACCTCCTCCATGAGAGCGGTCACATCAGCAGTCGCTCTGGCATCCGCCGCCCGCAACGCCGCCTTCGCGACAGCGTCGTCTCCCTGAGTCCAGACGTTGGGGTTGTAGAGCACGGGACGGCCGTCGTCGACAACGACACGCCGAATGAGACCCGTGTGGGTCAGGTACCTCAGAGCATCCGCAGCCGCCTGATCGTGCCCCTTGACGCCATCAGCCGTAGCTGCGGCGTGGAGCGCATCCTGTTCCAGGAGCGGCTGCAGCGTCGTCGCACGAAGCAGCGCAAGCGCTGCCCGCTCCACAGGGCCAACCATGAGCACATCAAAGAGCTGGGGTGCGGCCTGTATGAGGTCACCTGCCGCGGGGATACTCTCAGTGATGGACACGAGCTGACCGTTCGCGTCGCGAACCGCCGTGATCCAGCTCAGGGTCTCCATCGTCACGATGACGTCTCGCAGGTTCCGCGGGCCGAGTCCCACTTCGAGCCCGATGGCCTTCACCCTGCCGGCGCTGCTGACCGTGCTCCCCTGCAACCTGAACGCGACGTCGAAGGTCCAACCAGCAAACTCCAACTGCTCCAGAGCCGCCCGTTCGGGCCCCATCTGGTACACGGAGAGATGCCGGGAGAGGCCCAAGGCAAGCTCAGCATCGGTCAAATAGCTCAAGACGTCCCCACCTCGCACGTAAGGCGCTGGGCCCGCGGTCATCCAGCAGGGCTCCAGTACAGACTAGCGGTCACCCCCCTTGTTCAGCCTGCGCTTTCGCACGACAGCATCCGCACCAATGTGTCTCATGAGACACGCCGAAGTCTGGAGAAGTCAGGGCGCATGAGAATGAGGAGTCCTTCGAACGAGTGGTCGTCGTGTCTGGACGGTAGGACCGTCACGGCTGGTTCCCGGCGATTCGGGCGCTGTTTTCACCTGGCCAGGGGGTCGGCTACCGGACGGCCAGCAGCGCCGTGTCCGGGGTGGCCGGCTCTTCAGCGGGGCTGACCTCGTCCGGCGCGAGCGCGCTGAGGCCGCCTTGCGCGTCGGGCAGCCAGACCCGCTCGCTGCGTGGGCGGCCGCTGACCGCGCCGCGGCCGGTCACGTCCACCGTGACCTGTCGGCCCGAGAGTAGTCCCCAGCCGTCGCCCAGCCCTCGGTGCGCCGGATCTCGTACCGTCAGCCGCAGCCGCGCGCCTGGCCAGGACCCGACTACCAGCAGCACGCTGGTGCTGCGGCGCAGTGCGGCGGTCAGCCGCTCGGTCTGGCGTGGTGCGAGGCGGGCGAGATCTGCATGCCCGCCGACTGGTAGCCGCGCGGCGCGGTCTCCCTATGCTGCGATTGGTGGCAAGTGCACGGACTGTGACGTCAACGCGGTCTCACCTTGGCCCCGGTGCGAAGCACGGCTGAGCCCCATCCACTCCATGTGATATTGGCTACAGAAGGGGAGGGAGCGTACCCTGGTGTAGAGAACCTTGGCGGGGTCGAACTTACCGTCGGTGAGGCAGCGACTCGCTGAGACCTGGGGACCATTTGGGGACCACAGCTGATGAGCGGCGATGAGCGCCCATAGGCAGATCTGGACATTCCTACGCGAAGTTGACCACCGCGCCTATGACTTGGGTTGACGGGCGACCTCTCGGCTGAGTGAGCGAACCTCCGCTTAGTGTAGGCTTGTTGAAGGCTTCGAAGCTGACGCTCTGTCCAGTCTGCTAGAGGACGGACGGAGGCGCGACCAACTGGGGGTCAAGGGGTCGCAGGTTCAAATCCTGTCGTCCCGACTGTGAAGTCGGTTGTGAGAGCCGGTACTTGGGAAACCGAGTGCCGGCTCTTTCTGTTGCCCGGTCAGCTGGTGGTCGCACGGTGGTCTCCGGGCCACATTGGCCAGGTGGCTGAGGGTTCTTCCGTTCGTGTCTGCTGGTGCGCGGGCAGTTGCCGGTGCGGGCGCGGGTTCTGGTGCCAGGGGCGCCGGGCGCGGCAGGCGGGCCGGCCGAGGGCGGCGCGGTCGGCATTGTTGAGGACCCAGGCGACGGCGTCGACGGCCGCGCGGGCGGCGAGCAGCGTCAGGTCCGTGTAGATGTTCGCGCTGGTGGACAGGGTGCGGTGACGCAGGGTCTTGGAGACGACGGGCAGTGGGACCCCGGCCGCCGTGGCGAAGCTGGCGGTGAGGTGGCGTAGGTCGTGCAGGGCGATGCGAGGGACGCCGGCCTTGTCGCAGAGCAGGTGGAAGCGGTCGAGGACGCTCTTGGGGTGCAGGGGGCGGCCGTGGCGATGGAAGACGTAGCCGCCGGCGGGCGTGATCTGGCCGAACGCTCGTGTGCCGGCCCGGTCTTCGAGGGCGTCGACGACGCGGTCGGACAGGGTGACCCACATCCTGCTGCCTTTGGTCTTCGGCGCGGTGAGCAACACCTGGTTGTTGTCGACGACGGAGAGGGTGGAGCGGACAAAGAAGACGCGTTCGGGCAGGTGGACGTCGTCCCAGTGCAGGGCGAGCGCCTCGCCCTTGCGGATGCCGGAGCCGATCACGAGTTCGGCGAGGTCGGCGTAGAGCGGGTCCGTGACGTGGGTGAAGCGCAGGAAGCGGGCGGTCTGCTCCTCGGTCCACAGGTGCCGCGGGGCGGAGGCCGGGCGGGGCAGCAGCGGGGGTTTGGCGGGGTTGCGGGCCAGGCGTTCGCCGGTGACGGCGGAGCCGAGGGCGCTGGAGAGGGTGGCCATGATCCGGTGGACGGTGACCTTGCCGCGGCCTCGTCGCAGCTGGTCGGTGACGAAGGCCCGCAGGTGCTGGCGGGTGAGGTCGATCAGGGGGATCTGGCCGAGGGCGGGGATGAGGTCCTGTTCGACGTAGGCGCGGTAGCGGGCCATGGTGGTGGGCTTGAGGTGGAGCTCCCGCTCGGCGAGCCAGTCCCTCAGGTAGTCGGCGGTGCGCTGCCGCGGGTCGGTGATAACGCAGAGGGCCAGGCCCTCGTTGAAGCGCCGCAGCGCGGTGTGGGCCTCGATCTCGTCGGGGAAGCCGGCGCGGCGGATGGTGCGGCGGTGGCCGTCAGTGGAGGGGGCGTCGACGGCGAAGGCCCAGCTGCCGTGGCGGGGGTCGGTGGCGAGGCGGGGGCAGCGGGTGCCGAGCTGGCGTCGGTGGTCGTCACGGCACCCGCAGCGCCGGTAGACGCGGCCTCGGTCTCTGCCGGGATTTGGTGAGCAGCGCATGGTGATCGCCTCGAAGGATCGTGCGCGAGTGGTCTTCCTTCCAGTCTGCGTCGGTGGGGCGACCGCCGTGCGACCACCGGCCCGGAAAGTGTTGCCTTGACCTGCGGGTCTCCCTTGACTGGCGACAAGGGAGAACCCGAGTGTGGGCTGCGATCAGGGTTCGTCCTGGCGCTGAGCGCCTCAGACCAGCCGGTCGCGGTTGCGTGCGGCTTCCTGGCGGACGAGCTGTGCGAAACGGGCGCGGCTTCGGTGCTGGTGTGCTTCGGCCTGCTGTTCTTCGTCGTCCTCGGACTCGGAGGTTTCGTCCTCTTCTTCGTCGTCGAGCTCGTCGTACTCACTGTGGAGGAGCCAGCAGCCGTGGATGCCGGAGAGGAGGTCTTCGAGGAGGTCGCGTGCGGGGCGCTTGGGGTCGAGCGGGGTCAGGCGCAGGGCGATGTCGTCGAGGTCGGCCTCATCGTCGCCGGTGTACTCGGCGAGGTCCTCCGTCAGGTCGTCGAGCTGCTCGCTGAGACCGGCGGGGTCGAGGAGCAGGCCGTCGGTGATGTGCATGGCGTGGCGGACGAGACCGGTGACGGCGTCATGCGGGGTGGCGCCGTCGTCGATGAGGCCGAGGACGAGGGTGGGGGTTTCGTGGGGGAGGGCTTCGATGTTGTCGGCTTCGAGGACGACCTGGGTGGGGTCCTGCCCACTGGCCTCAGCGGTGACTTCGGCTGCGGCGGCCAGCCAGTGGGCGGCTGCGACGGCGGCGGCGGTGGGGTCGATGTCGGTGAACAGGGCGGTGGGGCCGAAGGGGTCCTGTTCGAGGAGGCGGTCGGCGGCGGCGACCTGGACGGGGGGCGTCCTCGCGGCTGAGGAGTACGGCCTGCTGGGCGCGGCCGGTGAGGTCGCCGAGTTCGGCGTTCTCGACGGCGGCGAGTTCGGTGGCAGTTTCGGTGAGGACGCTCTCGGTGAGGCCGGAGTCGTCGAGGTGGTTCAGGGCGCGGCCGACGCGGTGGGCGGATTCGAGCAGGGGGCTGTAGGAGACGGTCATCGTGCCGCCGCTGGGCAGGTGCGGCTTGACGATGGCGTCGGCGACCTCGCTGAAGTGTTTGCGTTCCTCGGTGCGGCGCCAGCCCTCGCTGTTGGGCTCAAGGGAGCCGGCGGCACTGGCGGGGTGGGTGCGGCGGTTACCCGCCGTCGATCGACTTGGGCTGGACATCGAGGAGCCGACGGCGGCCGAATGCGCGGGTCAGGCTCAGTTCGACGCATGCCTCATAGCCAGCGCAGGTGTTCGGTGCTAGTGCCTCCTTGTTCGCGGCGCCCGCAGGTAGCTCACCACAAGTGCGTGGAGACCCCCAGATGGCTGACGGCTACTTAAGAGTGGCCCCAGCCTTCATCTTCAAGAGATATGGCAACTGGCGCCACGGAGGGCGAGGTCGATCCGAATGGCGCGGACCTGCACCCACCTTGCGTTCACTACTCGAAGAGGAAGGTGTGTGGGCCAGGGTTCCATGCTTGGAGTATTGACAGTATCTGTGCGACCGGACAAGCTCTGCACGGCCAACACCGTTTCGGCGGGCCGACGCAGTGTCAGGGACTGCGTCGAGGGCCAAGACACGCCCGGGCGCAGGTCGCCGTGCCTGCGGCGCACCCCCACTTCGATGGGCGATCGAAAGGCATATGTGGATAACGATGTCCATCAACAGAGCCAAGCCGTGGCTGCGCCGCACTTCCCTCTTCACGGCTGGGATCAGCATGGTCGCTGCGGCGCTGGCTGCGTCTGCTGGTCCCGCTGCGGCGGCGATAGTCTCCGGAGGGCCCGGGGCGGACGCCTTCTGGGACGAGCCGCACACCCAGGGCTTCGCGGACGCCCTCTCACCCAACTCCAAGATCTGGTACACCCTGGGCGATGGCCAGCTACAGAATGTAATGTATCCGCAGGTCGACACCCCGGACACGTTCGGACTGCAGTACTACGTCACCGACGGATCGACATTCACGGACAACGAGGTCGCCAACACCACGCATGCCGTGTCCCTAGTGGACGCAACCTCATTGGAATGGCAGCAGACGAACACTGCCACCAACGGCAAGTACACGATCACCAAGACCTACATCGCTGACCCCTCGCGCTCGGTGGTGCTGATCAACACCACCTTCACCAACCACACCTCATCGCCGCTGAACCTGTACGCCCAATACAGCCCGGCGCTGAACAACGACGGCATGGGCAACAGCGGCGGCACCGATGCAGGCGGTGACCTGACGGCGAGCAACGGCACCGTGGCCAGCGCCATGGCTGCGAGCACCGGTTTCACCGCCACCAACACCGGATATGCCGGCACCTCCAGCGACGGCGTGAGCCTGCTGGGCAGCAACCGCAACCTGTCCACCAGCTACAGCGGCGTCTCTTCGGCCGGGCACATCACTCAGACCGGTCAGATCCCCGTCGCTACCAGCGGATCAACAAGCTTCACCTTGGCGCTGGGCTTCGACACCAGCACCTCAGCGGCAGTGGCGGACACCTCCGCGTCCCTTTCCACTGGCTTCAGCTCGGCCGAGTCCGCGTTCCGGTCGGGCTGGCACTCCTGGATGGGCGGCCTGCACGCTGCCCCGGCATCCGTCACCAGCGACTCGAAACTCCTACAGCAGTACGACGTGTCGCTGATGGAGGTGAAGGCCGACGAGGACAAGAACTACATCGGCGGCTTCGTCGCGGCACCGAACACGCCCTGGGGCGGGAGTGTCAGCGCCAACAGCGCCGGCCAGCATGGCTATCACCTAGTCTGGACGCGCGACGAGTACCAGATGGCGACCGCGCTGCTCGCAGCTGGTGACACCACCGACGCCAACGACGCGCTGAGCTACATCCTCAACTACGAGGAAACCTCCAGTGGCTATGTCAAGCAGAACTCCTGGCTCAACGGCACACAGGAGTGGGGTGGCATCCAGATGGACCAAGCCGCCTTCCCGATCATCCTGGCCTACCAGCTCGGCCGCACCGATTCGACGACCTGGCCCCAGCTCCAGCTACTGGCCAACTACCTGGTGAGCAACGGCCCCAAGACGGGACAAGAGCGCTGGGAGGAGAACAGCGGCTACTCCCCGTCCACCATGGCCGCCGAGATCGCTGGCCTGGTCTGCGCCGCGAACATCGCCACCGCCAATGGTGACTCCACGGATGCGACCACCTACCTCAACGCTGCGGATACGTTCCAGACCGCGGTCGACGCCGACACATACACCACCACCGGTTCCATTGCAGGCGGCTCTTACTACCTCCGGATCAGCCCCAACGGTAACCCGAACAATGGTGACACCGTCTCGCTATCCAACAGCGGCGGCACCTGGGATGAACGAGCCATCGTCGACCAGGGTTTCCTGGAGCTGACCCGACTCGGTATCAAGAACCCCACCTCGCCCCAGATCACCAACTCCCTGGCCGCGGTCGACGCCACCATCAAGACCGTGATCCCCGGCGTCGGCACCTACTTCAATCGCTACAATCACGATGGTTACGGTGAGACCTCCACGGGCGCCGACTACACCGGCGCAGGCGTCGGCCGCCCCTGGCCGGTGCTGTCCGGCGAGCGCGGCGAGTACGACGTGCAGACCGGCAACATCACCGATGCCAACGCCATGCTGAGCAGCATGGCCAACGCTGCCAACGACGGCTACCAGATCTCCGAGCAGATCTGGCCCGTCGCCAGCGCTGACGGATTCACCCAAGGCCAGCCCGACAACTCCTCCACCCCGCTGATGTGGGCCATGGCCCAGTACGTCCGTCTCGCCATCGACATCTCCGCCGGCACCACTGTGGACACCCCGGCGATCGTCGCGCAGCGCTATGCCAATGCCAGCCAGGTCCAGACGACCTTCGACGTGAACGCCACCACCAACTGGGGCCAGAACGTCTACCTTGTTGGCTCGATCCCCGCCCTCGGCAACTGGAATACCAGCGCGGCAATCCCTCTGTCCTCGGTGGCCTACCCAATCTGGTCCGGCACTGTGTCCGTGCCCGCGAACACAACCTTCCAGTACAAGTACATCAAGAAGAACCCTGACGGCACGATCACTTGGGAGAGCGACCCCAACAACTCCTACACCAGCCCTGCCTCCGGCAGCGTCACCCTCAACGACACCTGGCGCTGACCCCGCACCATGCAGCTGGCTCGGCCCCCGGTACGCCGAGCGCTAGCCTGCGCGTTTCATCTGGGGCCGTATCCAGATCGTGATCGAAAAAGCGAAAGTGCCTTCTGGGCTGCAATGATGAGGCTTGTCTAAGCTTGACTCTGTCGGGGATCTTGGAGCGTTCCCGGTGTGCCCGCCTGATCAGCGGGCATGCTCGGGCTGATCGAAGACCTGCAGTTGTCGAGGTGTCAGTTGTCGCTCCATCCCCGCTCCGGTGAGCAAGTTCCGGCTCTGACCGCGCAAATCGCGCGGGCGAGCAACCCCGGCGGCACGACGGCGATGTGGGTCAGAGACCGGCTGGACGGGCTGTGGCGCGACGAGGACTTCGCGGGCTGGTACCCGCGCGACGGACGCCCCGGCATCTCGCCCGCCCAGCTGGCCACCGTCAGCGTGCTGCAGTTCCTGCTCGGCCTGTCGGACCGGCAAGCGGCCGAAGCGGTGCGCTGCCGCATCGACTTCAAGTACGCGATGGCCATGGAACTGGACGATCCCGGCTTCCACCACAGTGTGCTGGCCGACTTCCGTGAGCGCCTGGTCCTGGAGGACCGAGCCGACCGCCTCCTCGATCTGGCACTCGCGCGCCTGAAGGAGGCCGGACTCGTGCGCGAGCGCACCACTCAGCGCACCGACTCCACCCACGTCCTGGCCGCGGTGCCGAACTGACCCGGCTGGAAATGGTCACCGAGGCCGTCCGTGCCGTCCTGGAAGAGGTGGCCCGGACCGCTTCGCACCTGCTGACCGGCCTGGTCGACGAGGACTGGGGGCGTCGCTACGGCCGCCCGGTCCGCCTGGGCAAGAACCCCACCCGGCCCAAGACCAGGATCCTCGCCGCCGGTGACGACGCCTGCCGCCTGCTGGAACACCTCCACGAGCACGGACCGGCCTACCGGCCCGGCCCGCAGGCCGAAGCCCTACGGCAGATCCTCGTGCAGAACTACTACCGTGACGCGGCGGGCCGCCTGCGCTGGCGCACCGCTGACGACGGTGGCCTGCCGCCCTCCGCGTCGGCGATCGTCTCCCCCTACGACACCACGGCGCGCTACGTCCGCCACGGGCACATCATCAGCTGGAAAGGCTTCGCCGCGCACGTCACCGAGACCTGTGCTCCCGACAGCGTCAACGTGATCACGGACGTGGCCACCACCTCGGCCGCCACCAACGACGGCCAGGCCTTGCCCGGCATCCACACCCGCCTGGCACGTCGCGAACTGCTGCCCGCCGAGCACCTGGTCGACGGCGGCTACACCTCCCTCGTCCACCTGGAACGAGCCGCCCGCGAACACCAGGTCACCGTCAGCGGACCCCTGCCGGGCAACCCCACCCGCCAGCACCGCAAGAACGAAGGGTTCGACCGCGACGACTTCCACATCGACTTCGACCGCCGACAGGTCACCTGCCCCAACGGCCAGGTCAGCGCCGGATGGCACGGCCCCTACCCGACCTCCTCGCCCACCGCGGCACCCCTGATCGTGGCACGGTTCACCAAGAGCCAGTGCCAGCCGTGTCCGGACCGCCCCCGCTGCACCAGCTCCGGTGACGCCCGCAACGTGGGCTTCCCCCCGCGAGAACTCCGCGACCTGCAAGTCCACGTCCGAACAGAGCAGCAGACACCGGAGTGGAAGGCCCGCTACGCGGTCCGCTCCGGTATCGAGGGCACCATGAACGAGTTCGCCCACGGACACGGCATGCGCCACTGCCGCTACCGAGGCCGGCCGAAAGCCCACCTGCAGCACGTACTCACAGCCATCGCCGTGAACATCGAACGACTCAGCGGCCGGCCCGTCACCGAGGGAGCTCTCCCGCCGAGACCGCCGACCGCCTTCCAGACCTACCTGGACGAGAACGACATCCCCCGGACGAAGTCCTGGCGCACCCTCGGTACTTGAGCCCCGTCGTCCAAGATCCCCGACAGAGTCAAGCTAAGAAGCAGTTGTCGTACCGATCAAGGAGGCTGTCGATCGAACGGAAGTCTCGATCGGGTGATCGCGGTCGGTGCCGGGCATGAAAGCAGGGCCTCGTGGTAGCTCGGAGGGTGTCTACGCCAACGAGTGATCCAGGAGGCCCTGTTGTCACAGCTTTTCGCAGTGGCGGCCGTGGAGTCCCGCCCGGTCACCCTTGCGTGTGACTGCCTGGCTCACCGGTTCGGGAACGCCGGCGACCACGGGATGCGCGAGCCCCGCTACCCGACGGACATGTCGGACGCCGAATGGGCGGCGGTGAGACCGCTGCTGCCAGTGCCGGGCTGGCTGCGGGGCCGGGGCGGGCAGCACGAGGCGTACTGCCACCGCACGATGCTGGACGCCATCCACTACCTGGTCGACAACGGCACCAAGTGGCGGGCCATGCCGGCCGACTTCCTATCAGTTACGTGGAATCACACGCCGCATGAGCCATCTCGTATCCTGAGGCATACGCCTCGGCGCTGGCGGGAGTCGCCAGCGGGCCACAGGTCCGCTCGAACAGCACGCGCAGCGGCTTCTCGCCCAGTCGCTGGCGGGCCTTGGTCAGGGCCGGGCTCGTCGGCAGCCGCTGAAGTCCAAACCCGGGCTGGCTCCGCAGCTTCTCGGTGAGGGTGCGCAAGACCGCCCGATATCCCGGCTGACCTGCACTCTCGGCACTGCTGAACAGGCACAGCGCCAGGACGAAGTACATCACCGCCCGGGCCGGCAGGAGCCGTCGTCGAACCTCGATGCGACCGGTGCGCTCCAACACCTCGTCAACGATCTCCGGTGTGATCCAGCGAGTCAGCACCCCGAGGCGGACCCGTTCCCCGAACCGCTCGCCGACCGGAACTCTCCGTGAGTGCCGCGAGTTGTGCGCGGCGACCCTGGCGGGCAGGACGGACATGCTGGCAGACTGAGCACCCAACGGAGCCCCCATCAGACAGTCGGATCTTGGTCGATCTTCTGTCCTATCGGGGGCTCCGTTGCTGTGTCCGCCACTCGGCTGAGTCATCATCAGAACGTGACGAACTACCCAGCGTCACCAAGGATGAAATCGGCCCAACCCGACCTTCAATGGGCCGCTGACCAGCAGAGTTCTGCTAATTCACCGGCATTGCTGCCACCTGCGATGATCCGGCTTGTCTAGTACTCCAGCCGTAGATCGTGATCTTCACGGCTGAGCGGTTGCTTGTCGTCGGTAGTGGGAGGCGCGGGCGCGGGCCTGGTGGCGCCGTCGCCACCGCGACCAGCGGAGTCGATGCGCAAGAGCGTGGACCGGGTTGATCAGTGCCGCGAATAGGTGCTGGAGCTCGTTGCCGGTCAGGGGGACCAGGTCGTCGGGCGCGGGGTGGTCTCGGCGTTCGGCGGCTGCGGTGACGGCCAGGAAGGCGTGGGCGAGCATCGCGAGGGTGACCCACCGGTGCCAGGAAGTCCAGCGGCGGACCTGGTGCTCGTCCAGGCCGGCCAGGCCCTTGCCTGCCTGGAACGTCTCCTCCACCGTCCAGCGCCGACCGGCCACCCGCACCAGGTCGGACAACGGCACCGGGCGCGGCGAATAGCAGCGGTAGAAGGCGAGTTCACCGCTGCGCCGGTTGCGGCGGACCAGCAGCCACCAGTGGCCGGGGCGGGCGGCCGGGCTGTGGATGTCGATCTGGGCCCAGTCGTAGTACCGCTCGCCCTTGGCGCCCGCCCCGGCCGAGTGCCGCTGCCAAGCCCGCCTGGGGATCTTCGCCACCAGCGCCTTCGCCGGGAACTTCCCCGCGGGCGTGACGACTTGGTGGTTGCTGGAGACGGCCAGCACGTAGCCGAACTGGCGGCTTTCGAGAGCGGCCCGCAGGTGCGGGTTGTCGCCGTAGACCTCGTCGCCCGCGACCCAGCGGGCGGGCGTCCCGGCGTCGAGCGCCCGGCTGATCACCGGGCGGCGAGCTGCGGCTTGGTCGCGAAGGTGAGGCCCTCTGGAATGCCCGCGGCCCGGCAGCGGTCCGCGTCGTCGGTCCACGAGCGCGGCACATACAGCGCCCGGTCGATCGCGGCATGCCCCCGGGCTGCGGAGTAGACCAGGTAGACGGCGACCTGCGCGTTCTCGATGCGGCCCGCTGTGCCGGTGTACTGGCGCTGCACGCCGACGGTCGCGGTGCCCTTCTTCAGGTCCCCGGTCTCGTCGACCACGAGCACCGCATCATCGTCGCGCAGGTGCTCCACGACGTAGGCGCGCACGTCATCGCGGACCGCATCGGCGTCCCACTTCGCGCGGTGCAGCAGGTGCTGCATGCCGTCCGGGGTCGCGTCGCCCGCGTGCTCGGCCAGGGTCCAGCAGTTCTTCCTCGGCAGGTCTGACAGCAGGCCCAGTACCAGCGCGGTTGCGCGGCGGCGTGGTTCGATTCTGCTGAATCGGCCTGCGACGCGGCCCATCAGCTGGTCGAACATCGACCGCCAGCGGGCAGGCACTACGATGTGACCCGCGGCCACCATTTGATCTTCGTTTGTCGACACAACTCACGATGCTCAACGGTGGCCGCAGCCGTCGTTGGTCTCGCCCTCGCTGGCGCGAGCACACTCTCTGGCGGGTTCGGGGATCTTTACGGATCTTCCGGGCGCCGAGATCCGTTGGAGGACCCCTGAACCCGGCGCTAGGGCAGCAACGTGTGATCATGCTGATATGACACCTGGTCGGATCATCTTTCTCAACGGCACGTCCAGTTCAGGGAAGTCGAGCATCGCCCGGGAGCTTCTGGACATCCTGGACGACGGCGTCTTCTTTCACCTGGCGGTCGACGGCTTCAACGCTATGCGCAGCAAGCGGGAGCTTGGGGCGGAGGAGCTCGACGCCGCGCTGCGGCGGACCAGGATGGGCTTCCACCGCTCGATTGCGGCAATGGCAGAGGCGGGCAACGACATTGTGGTCGACCACGTTCTGAGCGAGCCGTGGCGGCTGCTCGACTGCCTGACGGTGCTGCGGCCCGAAGACGTACTGTTCGTCGGTGTCCATTGCCCGCTGGACGAACTAGCCCGCCGTGAGCTGGCCCGGGGCGACCGCCCGCAGGGCCTCGCGGCGCACCAATACGACCTGGTCCACGCCCACGGCGATTACGACCTCGAATGCGACACCAGCACGGCCAGTCCACGCGAATGCGCCCGGCGGATCAAGGAGTTCCTCCCGCACCGTCCCAGCCCCACTGCCTTCACCCGACTCCGCCGAGACTGCCTGACGGACTACCAGGAAAGCTGAGCACGGAGAACTGAGCCTGATCGACACGGGCCCTGCCGCATGGAGATCACGATCTACGGCTGGAGTACTAGGGTCAGATCGTCGGCGGGGTGGGGGCACCTTTCACGTGCAGGGTAGCGAGTGGGCGCGGGGTTTGGCGATGTCGGGGGACGGCAAGGGGCAGATCGGGCATGTCGGCGGGGTGCACCTGCGGCTGCTCGCCGAGCGGACGGGGCTGACCGTGGCGCTGTCGGGCGCGCTGGCGCGCAAGGGCTTCCGGCCCGTGCACGATCGGGGGCAGGTGCTGACCGACCTCGCCGTGGCGATCACGCTGGGAGCGGTGTGTATCCGGGACGTGCGGCTGCTGGAGCATCAGCGGCCGGTGTTCGGGCCGGTGGCCTCCTATCCGACCGTGTGGCGGTGCTTGAAGGAGATCGACGCCCTCGCCCTCGGGCGAATCGAGCGGGCCCGGGCCAGCGTGCGCCGTCACGTCTGGCGGCTGCTGCGCGACCGCCCCGAGGGCTTCCCGGAAGTCGTCGTGGACGGCGTCGAGCTGACCGGCTGGACGGTCATCGACACCGACGGCTCCCTGGTCACCGCCCCGTCGGAGAAGGACGGAGCATCCGGCACCTACAAGGGCACCTTCGGCCACCACGCCTTCGTGGCGGTGTGCGACAACACCGGCGAGGTGCTCGTCGCCGAGCTGCACGCGGGTGGCACGCCTGCCAACGACACGGTGGTGAACATCGGTGTGCTGGCCCGGGCGGTGGCCCAACTGCCGTGGTGGAGGCGGCAGAAGCTGCTGGTCAGGGTGGACGGGGCCGGGTTCTCCCGCGAGCTGCTGGAGTGGATCGCCTCGGCCGGGGGTCGCGCCTCGCCGACGTTTCGCTGGGAGTACTCGGTCGGCTGGGCCTTCACCGGCCGT